>RXJO01000539.1 GCA_003987795.1 Curvibacter sp. | reverse complement strand
CAGAACACCGCCTCGCCCAAACCCGGCGAGCCCGTGACCCTGAACTTCACCAATGCCGAGATCGAAGGCGTGGCCCGCACCCTGGGTGTGATCACCGGGCGCAACCTGGTGATCGACCCCCGCGTCAAGGGCACCCTCACCCTGACCAGCGAGAAGCCGGTCTCGCCCGCCGTGGCCTGGGACCAGTTCCTGGCCACGCTGCGCCTGCAGGGTTTCACCGTGGTCGAGGCCAGCGGCTTGTACAAGGTCGTGCCCGAGGCCGAGGCCAAACTGCAAGGCGGCCCGGTCACCGTCTCCAGCAGCGAGACCGACAAGCGCAGCCCCGCAGGCAGCCAGATCGTGACCCAGATCTTCCGGCTCAACTACGAGACCGCGAACAACCTGGTGCCCGTGCTGCGCCCCCTGATCAGCCCGAACAACACCATCAACGTCAACCCCGGCAACAACTCGATCATCATCACCGACTACGCCGACAACCTGCAGCGCCTGGCCCGCATCATCGCCTCGATGGACGTGCCCAACGCCAGCGATGTCGACGTGATCCCGCTGCGTCACGCCCTGGCCAGCGACCTGGTGGTCTTGGTCAACCGCCTGATCGACCCGGGCAGCGGCGCGGCGGGTGCCGCCGCCCAGGGCCAGGCCGACACCTCGTTCAAGACCACGCTGCTGGCCGAGCCCCGCAGCAACAGCCTGATCCTGCGCGCGGCCAACCCGGCGCGGGCTGCGCTGGTGAGGTCGCTGGTCGCCAAGCTGGACCAGCCCAATGCCAGCGGCGGGCCTTCGGGCAACATCCATGTGGTATATCTCAAGAACGCCGACGCCACCAAACTGGCCACCACCCTGCGTGCCGCCCTGGTGGCCGCCAACGGGGGAGCCGGCAGCGCCACCGGCCTGACCGGCAGCACTGGCACTGCCCTGACGAGCAGCAACCTGGGCACGCCCACCAGCACCACGGGCAGCACCGCGACCGGCAGCACCAGCGCCCTGGGCAGCGGAGCGTCCAGCAACTTCGGCAACAGCGCCCAACCCTCCACCGGTGGACAGATCCAGGCCGACCCGGCCACCAACTCACTGATCATCTCCGCCCCCGAGCCCCAGTACCGGCAACTGCGTGAGGTCATCGACCGACTCGACGGCCGGCGTGCCCAGGTCCTGGTGGAAAGCCTGATCGTCGAGGTCAACGCCAACAAGGTGGCGCAGTTCGGCGTGCAATGGCAAGGCCTCCTAGGCAGCGCCGGTGGCACCGTGGGCCTGCTGGGCACCAACTCCAGCGCGGCCGGCGCCAACATCCTGAACCTCTCCACCGGCGCCCTGGGTTCGGTGTTGCCGGGCAACGGCTTCAACTTCGGCATTGGCAGCAAGATCAACGGGCAGTACGTGCTCGGCTTCCTGGCCCAGTTCCTGGAGAACAACGGCGACGGCAACGTGCTCTCCACCCCCAACCTGCTGACGCTGGACAACGAAGAGGCCAAGATCGTGATCGGTCAGAACGTGCCCTTCGTGACCGGCACCTACACCAGCACCAACAACAGCACCAGCACCGTCAACCCCTTCCAGACCGTGGAGCGCAAGGACGTGGGCCTGACGCTGCGGGTGAAGCCCCAGATCAGCGAGAACGGCACCGTCAAGATGGCCATCTACCAGGAGGTGTCCAGCATCGACGCCTCCACCAAAAAAGACACCAACGGCCCCACCACCAACAAGCGCTCCATCGAATCGAATGTGCTGGTGGACGACGGCTCCATCGTGGTGCTGGGCGGTCTGATGCAGGACGAATACTCGGGCTCGGCCGACAAGGTGCCGCTGATGGGTGACCTGCCCGTGGTGGGCAACCTGTTCAAGAGCGAGAACCGCTCGCGCAAGAAGACCAATCTGATGGTCTTCCTGCGCCCTGTGGTGGTGCGAGACGCTGCCGATGCAGATGCCGTCACGGCCGGCCGTTACGACACCCTGCGGGGCGTTCAGCAGACCGTGCAGCCCACACCCAACGCCATGATGCCCAGCGTGAATGGCGCCCCGGTGCTGCCGGCCCTGGCTGTCAAGGAGCGCGCTGCGACGCCGACCAACAACATCAGCACCGACACCCAGCCCGTCGCTGACAAGAAGCCCTGAGCCCCACCATGCGCTACCCCCTGCCCTACGCCTTTGCGCGCACCTTCCAGTTGCTGCTGGAGGACGACGGCCAGCGCTGTACCCTGGTGCGCTCCGCCAACTCCGACGAGGCGGCATGCACGGAAGTCATGCGGCGCCATGCGGTGCACGACTGGCAGCGACTGGATCCGCAGGCGCTGGCCCAGCGCATCTCGGCGGCCTATGCCCAGGGCGAATCGAGTGCCGCCAGCGTGGTCAGCGAGGTCGAATCCGACGCCGACCTCTCGCGCATCATGCAAGAGCTGCCCGCGGTGGAAGACCTGCTGGAGACCTCGGACGACGCCCCCATCATCCGCATGCTCAATGCCTTGCTGACCCAGGCCGCGCGCGATGGTGCCAGCGACATCCACATCGAACCCTACGAACGCCACTCCAGCGTGCGCTTCCGGGTGGACGGCACCCTGCGCGAGGTGGTCACGCCCAACCGCGCGCTGCACGCGGCCCTGATCTCGCGTCTGAAGATCATGGCCGACCTCGACATCTCTGAAAAGCGCCTGCCGCAGGACGGCCGCATCAGCCTGCGCCTGGGCACCCGCGCCATCGACGTGCGCGTGTCCACGCTGCCCAGCGCGCACGGCGAACGCGCCGTGCTGCGCCTGCTCGACAAGAGCGAGAGCAAGCTCAGCCTCGAATCGGTGGGCATGCAGGGCGAGGTGCTGGACCGCTTCGAGAAGCTGATCGGCCAGCCGCACGGCATCATCCTGGTCACCGGGCCCACCGGCTCGGGCAAGACCACCACGCTGTACGCCGGTCTGCAAAGGCTGGACGCCACGCAGAGCAACATCATGACGGTGGAAGACCCCATCGAATACGAACTGGCGGGCGTGGGCCAGACCCAGGTCAACGCCAAGATCGACCTGACCTTCGCCAAGGCCTTGCGCGCCATCCTGCGGCAAGACCCCGACGTGATCATGATCGGCGAGATCCGTGACTTCGAGACCGCCCAGATCGCCATCCAGGCCTCGCTGACCGGCCACCTGGTGCTGGCCACCCTGCACACCAACGACGCCGCCAGCGCCATCACCCGCCTGACCGACATGGGGGTGGAGCCCTTCCTGCTGTCGTCCTCGCTGCTGGGCGTGCTGGCCCAACGGCTGGTGCGCAAGTACTGCAGCCATTGCCACGGCGCCGGCTGCGAGCACTGCGGCCACACCGGCTATGCCGGCCGCACCGGCGTGTTCGAGCTGCTGGTGACCGACGAGGCCATCCGCGCCCAGATCCACGGCCAGGCCGCCGAAGCCGACATCCGGGCCACCGCCCTGGCCTCGGGCATGACGCTGATGCGCGACGACGGTGAACGCCTCATCGCCGCCGGCATCACCTCACGCGAAGAGGTGTTGCGGGTGACACGGGATTGAGTTGAGCAGGACCTCCGCCCATGCCCGCCTATTCCTTCGAAGCCGTCGACCCCCAAGGCCAGCCCCGCAAAGGGGTGATCGATGCCGACACCGCCCGTGCCGCCCGCAGCCAACTGCGCGCCCAATCGCTGGTGCCGCTGTCGGTCGAGCCCGTCAAGGGCAGCCAGGCCGATGCCGACGGTGTGCACCGCCGTGGCCTGTTCGGCAAGCGCGTGTTCAGTGCCACCACCCTGGCGATCTGGACCCGTCAGCTGGCCGGCCTGGTCAGTTCGGGCTTGCCGCTGGAGCGGGCCCTGACCGCGATGGCCGACGAGGCCGACAGCGAAGCGCAACACCACCTGGTGGCCAGTCTGCGCGCCGAGGTCAACGCCGGTGCCTCGTTCGCCCGCGCCCTGGCGCAGCACCCGGGCGAGTTCTCGGACATCTTCACCGCCGTGATCGCAGCCGGCGAGCAAAGCGGCCACCTGGGCATGGTGCTGGAACGGCTGGCCGATGACCTCGAAGAACGCCAGGCGCTGCGGGGCAAGCTGATCGGTGCGGCGCTCTATCCCGCCATCGTGACCTGTGTGGCCGTGGTCATCGTGCTGTTCTTGGTGGGCTACGTGGTGCCCCAGGTGGCCAATGTGTTTGCCGGCACCAAGCGCGCCCTGCCCCTGCTGACGCAGGTCATGCTGGGCGTGAGCGGGCTGGTGCGCCATTGGGGCTGGCTGATCGGCCTGTTGCTGGTGCTGCTGGGCGGGCTGACCCGCTACCTGCTGACCATCGAGGCCTGGCGCCTGCGCTTTGACGCAGCCTGGCTGGGTCTGCCCCTCGTGGGCAAGCTCAGCCGAGGCTACAACGCGGCGCGCTTTGCCAGCACGCTGGCCATGCTGGCCGCCGCCGGCGTACCGATCTTGCGCGCGCTGCAGGCCGCCGCCGAGACCGTGTCCAACCGGGCCATGCGCGCCGATGCACTGGACGCCCTGGTGCTGGTGCGCGAGGGAGCCCCCCTGGGCTCGGCCCTGGCCCAGAAAAAGCGCTTTCCGGGCCTGGTGGCCATGTTTGCCCGATTGGGCGAGCAGACCGGGCAATTGCCGGTGATGCTGCAGCGCGCCGCGGTGCAGCTGTCCACCGAGGTGCAGCGCCGTGCCATGCAACTGGCCACCATCCTCGAGCCCTTGCTGATCGTGGGCATGGGGCTGATGGTGATGCTGATCGTGCTGGCGGTCTTGATGCCCATCATCCAGCTCAACCAGTTCGTGAAATAGTTGGCCCCCACGGTCGCGCACTGCGTGTCGCTCCCTGCCCCCCAGGGGGGCCGCAGCCCGCCTTGGGGCGGCCCGGCGCCGGGCTGGACTGTTCGCCCCCACGGTCGTGTACTTCGTGTCACTCCCTGCCCCCAGGGGGGCCGCAGCCCGCCTTCGGGCGGCCGGGCGGCGGGCTGGACTGTTCGCCCCCACGGTCGTGCACTTCGTGTCACTCCCTGCCCCCAGGGGGCCGCTGCCCGCCTTCGGGCGGCCGGGCGGCGGGCTGGACTGTTCGCCCCCACGGTCGTGCACTTCGTGTCACTCCCTGCCCCCAGGGGGCCGCAGCCCGCCTTCGGGCGGCCGGGCGGCGGGCTGACCACTTCGTTTCAGGGTCTGCCTGATCCAGCACCAAGGCGGGTGCTTTGGTTCAGAATGGTTGGATCAATTTGGGAGGTGGTGCATGCCGGTGTCATTGGAAGGGCAGTTGGTGGTGGCGATCTCGTCGCGGGCACTGTTCGACTTCGAGGAAGAAAACCGGATTTTTGAGCAAGGCGACGACCAGGCCTACATGCGGCTGCAACTGGAGCGGCTGGAGCAGCCCGCGCGACCGGGGGTCGCGTTTTCGCTGGTGAAGAAGCTGCTGGCCTTCAATCAGCCGGGGCGCCCCCTGGTCGAGGTAGTGATGCTGTCGCGCAATGACCCGGTCAGCGGCATGCGGATCTTCCGCTCGGCCCAGGCCGGAGGCATCCCGATGCAGCTCGGTGTGTTCACGCAGGGGCGCGACCCGTTCCGCTACCTGCGGCCGCTGGGGGCCCATCTGTTTCTGTCGGCCAACGAAAGCGATGTGCGGCAGGCCTTGGCGCTGGGGTTTCCGGCCGCCCGGGTGCTGACCGAGTCGGTGCAGGCCAGCAACAGCCACCCGACCGAAGTGCGCATCGCCTTCGACGGCGACGCGGTGCTGTTCTCGGATGAGGCAGAGCGCGTCTTCCAGAGCCAGGGGCTGGATGCGTTCCAGCAGCACGAAAGCAGCAAGGCCGGCCACCCCTTGCCCGACGGCCCTTTCAAGCCTTTGCTGGTCGCACTGCACCACCTGCAGCAGGCGGGCACGGCCCACATGCGCATCCGGACCGCGCTGGTCACCGCCCGCAGCGCGCCCGCCCACGAGCGCGCCATCCGCACGCTGATGGACTGGAACATCGCGGTGGACGAGGCCATGTTCCTGGGCGGCCTCGAAAAGGGCGGCTTTCTGCGCGAGTTCGAGCCCGACTTCTTTTTTGATGACCAGACCGGTCATGTCCACTCCGCGGCGCGTCACGTGCCCGCAGGCCATGTGGACAGCGGAGTCTCCACCCCCCCCCTGCGCCTTGATGTCAGGCGTCAAGCCTCGGTAAAGAGCTCGTAACAGTGCGAAAAGCCGCCATCGGGCACGCGCACCGGGGCGTTGAACTTTGGTGCCTGTGCCACCATCTGACTCCGACGAAAGGATACGCATGAGCTTTTTTGCCCCCCGGCGCACCATCGCGCACGCCCGCAACACCTTCTCAGCCCTGCTGAGCCTCACCCTGCTGCTGGGGCTGGGATCCCTCCATGCCCATGCCGAGAACGCCCCGGCCACTCTGCCCCAGCCTTCGGAGGATCAACCCAGCGAAGGCGAAGCCCTGGCCGCGCGCCAGTTCCGGATGCTCGACTTCAATGGAGACGGCTACCTGTCTCGTGGCGAGGTGGCCTTGTTTCCGAAGCTCTCGAAAGCCTTCGACGCCGCCGATGCCAACCACGATGGCAAGGTGAGCTTCGAGGAGATCCGCGCCTATGCGCGTGAGGTTCGCGCCCAGAAAGACAAGGCCGAAGCCGCCAGCAAGGCCGACGCCAGCCCCGCCAAGCCCTGATCCCGCCCAAGCGCCGATTCCGTCCCGGTTGCCGCCCCATGCTCGAGAAACTGAAATCCTTCACCACCGTCTGCGCGCGCGTCTGGGCCCTGTCCCTGCCGTATTTTCGCTCCGAGGAGCGCTGGAAGGCGCGAGGGCTGCTGGCCGTCATCGTGGGGTTGAATCTGGCCGCGGTGTACATGCTGGTGCTGATCAACGACTGGAACCGGGTGTTCTACGATGCCCTCCAGAACAAGCAGGCCGACGTGTTCTGGCAGCAGTTGGGGCGTTTCGCCCTGCTGGCAGCGGTCTACATCGTGATCGCCGTCTACAAGTTCTACCTCACCCAATGGCTGGAGCTGCAGTGGCGGCGCTGGATGACCCGGCACTACCTGCAGCGCTGGCTCAGCCACCACCTGTTCTATCGCCTGGAGCTGGGTCGCTTTGCGCGAGCCCAGGCCCAGGGATCGGCCTCGCCGGACAACCCCGATCAGCGCATCCAGGAAGACGTGAACCTGTTCACCTCGGCCTCCATCTCGCTCAGCATGGGCCTGCTCAATGCAGTGGTCACGCTGCTCAGCTTCGTGGGCATTCTGTGGGGACTGTCGGGCAGCTTCGGTTTCTCGCTGCAGGGACAGGACTACGCCATTCCCGGGTTCATGGTCTGGATGGCGGTGCTGTATTGCGTGGCCGGCAGCGTCGCCACCCACTACATCGGCCGGCCCCTGATCGCCCTGAACTTCGGTCAACAGAAACTGGAGGCCGACTTCCGCAGCCACATGGGCCGGGTGCGCGAATACAGCGAGTCCGTCGCGCTGGACCGGGGCGCAGCGGTCGAAAACCAGCAGCTCGACCTGCGTTTCTCCCATGTGATGCGCAACACCCTGAGCCTGATGCAGGCCCAGAAACGCCTGATCTGGTTCACCACCTTCTTCGGTCAGGCAGCCACCGTATTCCCCTTCATCGTGGCGGCCCCTCGTTTCTTCAGCGGAGCCATCCAACTGGGCGAACTGATGCAGATCGCCTCGGCCTTCGACCGGGTTCAAGGCTCGCTGAGCTGGCTGGTCGACAACTACGACTCGCTGGCGGGCTGGCGCGCCACCACCGAGCGTCTGGCCAGTTTCGAAGAGAACCTCAATGCCCTGCAGGTCGAACCAGACGGACTGAGCACCCGGACCGGCGACGGACTGCAGATCGACCGACTGAGCCTGTCCTTGCCCGACGGTGCCCCGCTGCTGGCCCCCAGCTCAGCCCGGATCACAGCCGGCGAACGGGTGCTGATCCAAGGCCCCTCGGGCAGCGGCAAGTCGTCGCTGTTCCGGGCATTGGCCGGCTTGTGGCCCTATGCCCAGGGTTCGATCACCCAACCGGCCGATGTGATGTTCATCCCCCAG
The DNA here is from genome assembly GCA_003987795.1 of Curvibacter sp. Taxonomy (GTDB): domain Bacteria; phylum Pseudomonadota; class Gammaproteobacteria; order Burkholderiales; family Burkholderiaceae_C; genus Curvibacter. The sequence continues at coordinate 36,287 of RXJO01000539.1, read as the reverse complement.
AAGCCTTATCTGCCCAATGGGCGGTTGCGCGAGGCCCTGGCTTACCCCGACCCGGCCAGCCGGTATGACGACGCCCAACTGCGCGAGGCTCTGGAGCAGGCGCTGCTGCCTCATCTGGCCTCAGCCTTGGACCATGAGGATGCCTGGGGGCAGAAGCTCTCGGGGGGCGAACAGCAAAGACTGGCACTGGCCCGGGTGTTCCTGAAACGACCCGCCTGGGTGATGGCCGATGAAGCCACCAGCGCCCTGGACGAGAGCAGCGAGCAAGTGATCTATCAACGCTTGTGCTCACTCACCCAGAGCCAAGGGGGAGGCCTGGTGTCAATCGCCCACCGGCCGGCGCTGGCGGCTTTTCACGAGCGTCGTTGGCAGCTAGAGCCCTTGGCCGGTCCGGGTCGGACGTTCCGGCTGGTGAGCGAGGCAAGCGCCCCAACACAGAGCGCCCCATAAAAAAACGCAGCCCGAGGGCTGCGTTGAAATTGGAAGAAACTCGCTCGCTCAAACCATCAGAAAGAATGACGGATACCGACGCCGAAGCTGTTGCCAGTCGACTTGGCGGTGATCTTGTCGTTCATGTACACCGCATAGATGTCGGTGCGCTTGGACAGGAAGTAGTCATAGCCAAAGCTGGCGGTCTTGCGCGAGGCACCACCGTCGACCTTGGTCTGGGCATAGGCCGCCAGGAACTTGCCGGCACCCACCGGGGCAGAGGCACCGATGGAGGTGGTCTTGGCCTTGGGCGTCAGATCGTTGCTGGCCTGGCCATAGGTCAGGAAGGCCTTGGCCACCGAGAAGTCGTACGAACCACCCAGCATCCAATCGGTCTTGGTGTTGAGCGGGGTGAAGGTAGTGACCGTGGGGTTGGTCAACTGGTCACGTTCGTAGAACGCGGTCAGTGCCAGAGGGCCATTGAAGTACAGGGCATTGGCGCCGACGTTCTTCTTGCCCGAATTGCCGCCCGTGTCAGCCAGGTTGCTGAACTGGTAGTGCACGTTGCCCGACAGGCCGCCGAACTTGGGGGTGCTGTAGATGATTTCGTTGGACCAGCCGGTGTCCGACGGTGTGGTGGCCGTCCAGCCGGTGCCGTTGAACAGGCCCACGTTGGCGTGCAGCACCAGGGGCGAGAAGGTGAAGGAGTCGCCGAAGGGGTTGAAGATGACGGTGGGCAGGAAGTTGGGAGCCAGACCGCGACCGATGGTGACAGCGCCGAAGTTACCCGACAGGCCCAGGTTGGCATCACGCGAGAAGAAGTTGTCGCCCGTGAAACGGCCCGGGGTGCCCGAGTTGATGCGCATGAACGAAGTCAGCGCGAAATTGGCCTTGAGACCGCCGCCCAGATCCTCTGTGCCCTTGAAGCCGAACCACGAGGTGGTCATGCCACCGCTGCCCACTTGCTTGGTGGCGCCAGAGTCGCCGGCCATGCGGATGGAACCTGCAAAACCGTCCATCAGGCCCATGACCTGAACCGAGCTTTGCGCCTGAGCACCACCGGCCACAGCCGCCAGCGCCAACATCGACAGAAGAGATTTTTTCAAGTTTTTCTCCAGAGGTTTAAAAAAACAGCAAGCCATGAAAATCCAACAGACCCGATGGTTACCGGGCATCCCTGAGCGATCGCAGCGGCTCCATGCTCCCCCGCTCGGCTGCCTGCCTGGACAGCCTGACGATCGAACACCCAAGGACGTGGTCTGTTGACAATCCGTTGTCAGCACAAGAATGAAACAGACCGTTTCAATTTAGTGACAAGCAATTGGCGGGCCATCCTGAAGGTCAGATAGTGGCCATATGAAATCCGTTACACCCAACTGAACGGCTTTCAGCTAGGAAATGTATCCAAGATCCACCCGTCTTCAGGCCCGGTATCACGCCCGGTCGACGGAATCAGAGGTTGTCCGGGCGTCTGGCGCGCTCCTGCATGCCACGCCGGTAGTCCACGCAAGCCTGGGTCTCAGCATTCCTGGGCTTGGCACATTCGCGGTGCATGCACAGGGTGCGCAACAGAATGCCGACATCGGCGCACAAGGATGCACCGCTTTGGTGATTTTTATCGACAGCAGTATCGGCTGCACGGACATCCGGCACGGCGCCCGAGGCTGCATCCGTCGACTTGGGCACAGGCTCCTGGCGCCGCAGACGCGCTCCCGCCAAGGGCGGGGGCAGCGCAGCACCCGGTGTCGGATGGCTGGCAGACGGATGGGGAACTGACACCGGGGGAGGGCTGGACGCCCTCGCGGTTGGAGGTGTTCCGACAGACGCTTTGGGCACAGCAACCATCGACGCTCCAGATGCCGACGGCAGGATCTCCTCCTCTGGCGGCGGCTGGGTCGGCGCGCTCGGCACCGCCGGAACCACCGCGACCACAGGCGCCGGCTCATGAGAGCGCCAGCCGAGCCATGCCCCCAGGGTCGACATCAGCAGGAGCACGGCGACAGCGCCCCAGATCAAACGGCCAGGGCCGGTCGACGCCTGGCGGGCAGGGACTGGAGGCGCCGGCTCCAGCGACAGATCGATCGTCGGTGCGGGGCCCCTGAGTCCCTGCTGGGGATTGGCCGGGACATCAGCCACGTCAGCATCAACTGGGCGCTGCGGCCAGGGCTGGGTGACCGCGTCAGGTTCGGTTCGCGCCATCACCCCCTGCGCCTGGGCGGCGGGCAACCAGAGATCACCCAGCTCATCACGCCAGTCGAAACGGCTGAGGTTTTGGTCATCCATGCTCAGTTGCATGCAATCGGCCAGCGCCCGAGTGCTGGCGGGCCGCAGCTCAGGCCGGATCTCCAGGGCCTGCGACAGACCATCGAGGAAGGGCTGCGAATAGCGCAGGCCGAACTCGGTGGTCAGCACGCGGGCCACCTCATGGAAAGGCTGCATGCGGTCTTTGATGATGCGAAACGTGGCCGGGGTCGGCGCCTGACCACACAGGCAGTCATACACCACGGCGGCCAGCGAATACAGGTCCGACCAGGGGCCAGGCTGCATGTCCTCAGAATCAGCGTATTGCTCGATCGGTGCGTAGTGAACCTTGAGGATGGCGGTGTGCTGATGCCCCGTGCCGGCCAGGGCCCGTCGCGCAGCGCCCAGATCAAGCAGCACCGGCGGGCCGATGTCCTGCAGGAAGATGTTGTCGGGTGACACATCCCGATGCAGGGTCTGGTGGTCATGCAGGCACTGCAGGGCCCCCAGCAAGCCGCCGATCACCTTGCGCAACCAGGCCTCGGGCGGCGGCCCCCGCATCTGCGACCGTGCCTGCTGCAAGGTCATGCCCTGATAGAGCGGCATGGCCATGTAGGCCGTGCCGTGGGTCTCCCAGAAACGGAACACCTTGACCAGCGAAGGGTGGTCGAACGAGGCCAACATCCGCGCCTCATTCAGGAAGCCCTGCAGGCCGCGCTGGAAAGCCGGGGCTTCATGAGGTGAGCGCAGCGCCACCGACAGCCCTTGGCCGCGCCCGACCAGGGCGCCAGGCAGGTATTCCTTGATGGCCACCGGCCGCTGCAGAGAACGGTCGAACGCCTTGTAGACCAGCCCGAAACCACCGACGCCAAGCAGTCCCTCGATATCGAACTCGGCCAGCCGTGTGCCCACCGGCAAGGCGTCAGCGTGGCTGGGGCCCTGAGCGGCGTGTTCAGGCAAGGCGGGAGAGGACATGACGGAAATGGGTCTGGGCGGGATCACGCAGCCGCGTCCGAGGAAGAAAGCGCCCCTGCGCGGCCGACCGCATGGTTTGACATGCTGACATTACCAATTGTCCTTAATTTGACGGACGAACGGTCAAAACGGTCAAATTTCGCGCCAGTTGTCGAAATTTTCTGGCGGGATTCTTCGCGCTGCCGCTGCAAACGCCCGGATCCTGCACCTGCTTCGGGCCCGGGCCGTTACCATTGGCGCCATGTTCAGTTACCGCCACGCCTTCCATGCGGGCAACCATGCCGACGTGCTCAAGCACACCGTGCTGGTGTCCGCGCTTCAATACATGACCGAGAAAGACGCGGCCCTGACCGTGATCGACACCCACGGGGGGGCGGGCCTTTACAGACTGGACGGTGATTACGCCAGCACCAGTGGAGAAGCCGATACCGGCATCCGCTGCCTGGTGGATGGGCCCTTCTCAGCCCAGAACACGGCCCTGGCCGTCAAGCAAGCCCCTGCCAAGCCTGCGCCCGAGGCCGCCGCCAAGCCCCTGAACCCGGCCTTGCAAAGTTATCTGGACCAGATCCGGGCCTTCAACAGCGGCAACTCGCTCAAGGTGTATCCGGGCTCACCCTTCATCATCCAGCGGCTGCTGCGCAGCCAGGACCGCTTGAAGGTGTTCGAGTTGCACCCCACCGATGCCCGCTCGCTGGACGGCAACATCGCCCAGTTGGAGGCCGGCCGCCAGGTGGCGGTGCTGCGTGAGGACGGCTTTGAGGGTGTGAAAAAATTTCTGCCCCCGCCGTCTCGGCGCGCCCTCCTGCTGTGCGACCCCAGCTACGAACTCAAGACAGACTACATGCGGGTGCAGGACCTGATCGCCGATTGCCTCAAGCGCTTTGCCACCGGCACCTATGCGGTCTGGTACCCGATCATCCCGCGTCCTGAGGCCCACGATCTGCCAAGACGCCTGAAGACCATGGCCAACAAGGCTGGCAAGGCCTGGCTGCATGCCACGCTGACGGTGAAATCGGGCAAGGCCGGCAGCGGGCTGCCGGCCAGCGGCATGTTCGTGATCAACCCACCCTTCACGCTCAAAGCCATCCTCAAGGACGCCCTGCCCCAGATGGTGGAACTCATGGGTCAGGATCGCGGCGCCGGGTTCACGCTGGACAGCGGCAGCTGACACCCACGCCTGGCGGCCCGAGAGGGCCTCAGTTGCCGCAGGGCAGGCCGGTCACCACCGGCAGCGAAAGCGCAACTTCCTTGATGCCCACGCCCATCAGGTCGAGGGCGATGGCGGCGGCCCGACTCACATCGATGATCCGCCCCATGGTGTGGGGTCCACGGTCGTTGATGCGCACCAACACCTCCTTGCCATTGTTGAGGTTGCGCACGCACACCCGGGTGCCAAAGGGCAAGGTACGGTGCGCGGCGGTCAGGGCGTTCATGTTGAAGCGCTCACCGCTGGCAGTGCGGCGCCGGTGCAGCTCGATGCCGTACCAGGAGGCCCCGCCCCGCTCAAAATACACCTCGTCAGGCGCCATCAGGGTGCTCAGGGGGTCGCCTGGGGGCTCCTCGGGCTCTTGTTCGGAGGCACCTGTCGGAGCCTCGAATCGACTGGCCAAGGGCAACTCCACGCCACTGAAGCCCGGCTGGGCCGCCGAAGCGAGCGACAAGGGGACGAGCAGCGACCCAGCCACCATCAACCCCAGCAGCCAGCCTGACCGTTTCATGGCATCAGCTCGCCGCCGGGCCCGCATCCGCTGCCAGACCCAATCGATCCAGCAAGGCCAAGGTGCTGACGCTCTGGTTCATGGTGTAGAAGTGCAGCGCCGGGGCGCCGCCGCGGCGCAACTGCTCGCACAGGCCGGTCACGACATCCAGACCGAAGGCCTTGATCGACTCCACATCGTCGCCAAAGCCTTGCAGGCGCAGGCGGATCCAGCGCGGGATCTCGGCGCCGCAGGCATCCGAGAAGCGCATCAACTGGGTCGAACTCGTGATGGGCATGATGCCGGGCACGACCGGCACCTGAAGACCCAGCTTGCAGCTTTCGTCGACAAAGCGGAAGTACGCGTCGGCGTTGTAGAAATACTGGGTGATGGCCGAATCGGCCCCCGCGCGCACCTTGGCCGCATAGGCCTGCAGGTCGGCCTCCGGGGAGCGGGCCTGAGGATGCACCTCGGGATAGGCCGCCACTTCGATGTGGAAGTCGTGTCCGGTCTCGGCGCGGATGAAGGCCACCAGATCGCTGGCGTACTGAAACTCGCCGCCCGCACCGTAGCCGCTGGGCAGGTCGCCCCGCAGCGCCACCAGGCGCTTGACCCCCATCGACTTGAGGGTGGCCAGTTGCTCGCGCACAGACGCACGAGTGGCACCGATACAGGAGAAATGCGAGGCCGCGCTGCAGCCTTCGGACAGGATCTCGCGCACCGTCGCGAAGGTGCCTTCCTGGGTCGATCCACCCGCGCCGTAGGTGACCGAGCAGAACTCAGGCCGACGACTGTAGAGGGCCTGACGCACGGCGCGCAACTTGGACGCCCCCTCAGGGGTCTTGGGCGGGAAGAACTCGAAACTGACGGGCAAAGCCCCGCCGGACACATGGGACTGGCTCATGCCGCCCTCCTTGCATGGATGAAGAATTCACGGTTGCCTTCGCCACCCTCGATGGCGCTGTCGTACCAGCCCAGCACCTGCAGGCCCAGGCCACCGCAGGCTTCGCGCAGGCGCTGCTCCACCAGGGCATGCAAGGCTGGGTCGCGCACAATGCCGCCCTTGCCGACCTGCCCTGGCTGCAATTCGAACTGAGGCTTGACCAGCATCAGCAGATCGCCGTCCGGCGCCAGCAGTGGCATCAGGGCGGGCAGCACAAGGGTCAACGAGATGAAAGAAAGGTCGCCCGTGATCAGCCGGAAGCTGGGCGTCAGATCAGCTTCGGCGTACTCGGCCCGACGCTGGCGCACCATGGGCACAGCACCCTCAGCCCGGGCCTTGGCCTTGGCGGCGCGCTGGACCTTGAAATCCTCGATGTCCTGCTCACGTGCATCGTCACTGTCGTCGTATTCGTCGTCGACCATGCCGCCATTGCGCATCCAGGCGTAAGGCGCTTCGGGCTGGGTGTCGTTGTCTTCGGGGTCGGCCTCGACCTGTTCAGACACTGCGTCCTCGCAGGCTTCCAACAGAGCTTCGGGCGTGACAGCGCGCGCGTTCAGGCCCTCAACACAGATCACGCGGGGGTCCTGACGCAGGCGTTCGTGCAACTGGCCATGCCCCACATCGATGCCCACCACCTGGAGTGCGCCTTGTTGCAGCAGGCAATCGGTGAAGCCGCCTGTGCTCTGCCCGACGTCGAGGCAGCGCCAGCCGCCGACCTTCAAGCCCGTGTCGCGCAAGGCGCCCTCGAGCTTGAGCCCGCCCCGAGAAAGATAGCGGGCCTCGGCCTCGTCGAGCAACTGCACCTCGACCCCGTCAGGGATCTCATCGCCATTCTTGGCGACCTTGTGCCAGGGCAGACTGGGCGCCAGACGCCACTGCACGCCCGAGGCAATCAGCCGCTGCGCCTGCGAACGTGTCGAGGCCAGGCGCTTTTCCACCAAATAAACATCTGCGCGCATGGCGCCACTCCTTGTCGGCTGAGACGGCACCCGCGGGGGCACCGGAAAATCCGGGCGCCCCGACCCGACCGGGCCGGGGCGCCCTGAGGCCGCTGCTGCGGCCCGGTGATCCGCTCAATAGCGGTAGGTGTCAGGCTTGTAGGGGCCTTGCTTGGGCACGCCGATGTAGGCAGCCTGCTCGTCGGTCAACTCGGACAGCATGGCACCGACCTTCTTGAGGTGCAGACGGGCCACCTTCTCGTCGAGGTGCTTGGGCAACACATAGACCTTGCCGCTTTCATAGAAATCGCTGTGCGTGAACAGTTCGATCTGGGCGATGGTCTGGTTGGCAAAGCTGGAGCTCATCACGAAGCTGGGGTGACCCGTGGCACAGCCCAGGTTCACCAGGCGGCCCTTGGCCAGCATGATGATCTTCTTGCCGTCCGGGAAGATGATGTGGTCGACCTGGGGCTTGATCTCCTCCCATTGGTACTTCTCGACCGAAGCGATGTCGATCTCGTTGTCGAAGTGACCGATGTTGCAGACGATGGCCTGATCCTTCATCTTGACCATGTGGTCGTGGGTGATGACGTGCTTGTTGCCGGTGCAGGTGACGAAGATGTCGCACTTGTCGGCGGCGTAGTCCATGGTCACGACCTTGTAGCCTTCCATGGCGGCCTGCAAAGCATTGATGGGGTCGATCTCGGTCACCCACACCTGGGCCGACAGGGCGCGCAGGGCCTGAGCGCTGCCCTTGCCCACGTCGCCATAGCCGGCCACGCAAGCCACCTTGCCGGCGATCATCACGTCGGTGGCGCGCTTGATGCCGTCGACCAGCGACTCGCGGCAACCATACAGGTTGTCGAACTTGCTCTTGGTCACCGAGTCGTTCACGTTGATGGCACGGAACATCAGGCTGCCCTTGGCCGACATCTCCTTGAGGCGGTGCACGCCGGTGGTGGTCTCTTCGGTCACGCCGATGATGTGGGCGCTCTTGCGGCTGTACCAGGTCGGATCCTGGGCCAGCTTGGCCTTGATGGCGGCGAACAGGCAGGTCTCCTCTTCGCTGGTCGGGTGGGCCAGCAGGGAGGGGTCGGTCTCGGCACGCTTGCCCAGGTGCATCAGCAGCGTGGCATCGCCGCCGTCGTCCAGGATCATGTTGGGGCCTTCGCCCTCGGTGCCCGCCGGGCCGAAATCGAAGATGCGGTGGGTGTAGTCCCAGTAGTCGGCCAGGCTTTCACCCTTGATGGCGAACACGGGCGTGCCCGAGGCCGCAATGGCGGCCGCTGCGTGGTCCTGGGTCGAGAAGATGTTGCACGACGCCCAGCGCACAGTGGCGCCGAGGGCCTGCAGGGTCTCGATCAGCACCGCCGTCTGGATGGTCATGTGCAGCGAGCCGGTGATGCGGGCGCCCTTGAGCGGCTGCTGGGCCTTGAACTCTTCGCGGATGGCCATCAGGCCCGGCATTTCGGTCTCGGCGATCTTGATTTCCTTGCGCCCCCAATCGGCCAGGCCGATGTCGGTGATCGCGCAGTCGGCATTCAGGACAGGGGTGATGCGTGCGTTCATGGTTTGCTCCAAAACATGTTTGAAAAAACCACTTGCCGGGGCGAAAAGACTCATCGCACGGGAAGTGGATGAGCGTCGTTGCGTAGATGGTCCGAGCCTCACGCCCCGCTGTGCTGGGGGCGCTGCAACGCTCCTCGGATGTCGGCATTTTAGTTGCAAAACGCCGTTTGTCATCCGATAGCCCTAGATCGCCCCCCAGATCGGCCTCCAACAAGCACTCTGGGTCAGCCTGAGTCTCTCATGGGCTCAGCAACAGGCATGGCATCCTTGGGAATGATGGCCCCCGGCCAACCAATCACCACCCCCGACAGGCGGTGCGCCTGGGCGACGGCCTCCGGTATCGTGGCCCCGCGCAGGCGAGCCGCCAGATAGCCGGCGGCAAAGGAGTCGCCCGCTGCACTGGTGTCCACCACCCGAGCCACCGGTGGAGGAGGCACATGCCATTGCCCCTCCTCGGTGCCCACCACGCAGGGCCGGGCACCTTGCTTGACGACGACCTCGCGGCAGCCCAGCGCCAGGCTGCGCTGCACGGCCTGCTGGGCGGTATGGGTCCCGTACAGAAGGCATTCGTCATCGAGCGTCAGCAGGGCGACATCGGCCAGCGCCAACACCTGCTCATGCGCAGCACGGGCCTGATCCGCCGGCCAGAGTGCCGGCCTGAAGTTGTTGTCAAACCAGATCAGGCCGCCAGCCCGCCGGAAATCGGCCAAAGCAGCGAGCAGCGCCTCGCGTCGAGGCACTGCAAACAAGGCCAGCGTGATGCCTGACAGATAGAGCGCCCGGGTCTGAGCCGGGTGCAGCAAGGTCGAGAAGTCAAGCCCGGAGCGGAAATAGTGCCGGGCTGCGCTGTCGTCGCGCCAATAGAAGAAGCGGCGCTCGCCCCGGGCGTCAGTCTCGATCAGGTACAAGCCCGGCATGCGGCCGCTCAGGCGGGCCACCTGAGCTGTGAGCAGGCCCTCGTCTTGCCACTGGCTCAGCAAACCATCGCTCAGCGGGTCGTCGCCAAGTGCGGTCGCGTAGTGCACGCCGATGGGCCCACCCGCCAACAGTCGAGCCAGGTAGATCGCGGTGTTCAGGGTATCCCCCCCGTAGCCGCGTTTCAGGGGTTGCCCCCCAATCTCGATCATGCACTCGCCCAGCGACACGATGTTCATCGGACCGACCCCGCCTGCCGCCGGAAATTGGGAACTCATGGCTGCAGCCCTTCCGCTCAGACGACCCCGGGACGCCGGTAGGCGATGCAATCCACCTCGACGCGACAGTCGATGACCATGGGGGAGACCACGCAGGCCCGCGCCGGCGGGTGCTCGCCAAAATAGCTCATGAACACGCGATTGAAAGAGGCGAAGTCGCGCGGGTCATCCAGCCAGACGCCACAGCGAACCACATGCTCCGGGCCATAGCCGGCCTCGGCCAGCACGGCCAGCACATTGCGGATGGCCTGGTGCGACTGGGCCACGATGCCCCCGTCAATGACCTCGCCATCACGCATCGGGGTCTGCCCAGAGACAAACAACCAACCATCGGCCTGTGCGGCGCGGGCAAATGGCATCTTCTGACCACCGGTGCCGTCGGCAACGCCATAACGCTGAATATCGGACATGAAAAAACTCCTTCTTGATTGGATGTGACGCCACGTCATCGAGCACGTGGTGATCGGCCATGAAACGTTCAGGACGAGGCCTCGAGCCTCTGCGGCGCGGCCACGAAACGAGCGGGCAGGTCTGGCGAGCGAGGCAGGAAGCGCCCGGCACGGGTGCCGGTCGAATGCCCCTGGCAGTAAGAGAGCACCCCATTGACCCACACGGCTTCGATGCCTGCCGCACGCTGATGGGGGTCATCGAAAGTGGCGGTATCGCGTACCGTCAAGGGATTGAACAGGACCAGATCCGCCCAGTACCCCGACTCAATCCGGCCTCGCTGCACCAGGCCATAGCGGGCCGCGGACAAGCCGGTCATCTTGCGCAAGGCTTCGGGCAGCGACAGCAGGCCCCGCTCACGAGCGTAGTGCCCCAGCACCCGAGGAAAGGCGCCCCACAACCTGGGGTGGGGGTGGGGATCGTCAGGCAGGCCATCCGAGCCCACCATGGACATCGGATGGGCCAGGATGCGCTGCACATCCCCCTCGCTCATGCCGTGGTACACCGCACCCGCTGGTTGCAGTCGACGCGCAGCCTCCAGCAGACTGGTCTGCCATGTCTGCGCAATCAGCGCCAAGGTCTGTCCGGCCATCTCGGGATGCGGCGTGGACCAGGTGATGAAAATGTCGAACTCGTCTGTCACCTGCTTGAGATCCAGGGTGGAGGAACTGGCCGCATAGGGATAGCAGTCGCAACCCACCGGCTGCAGTCGGGCCGCCCCCTCCATGGCAGCCAGCACCTCGGAACTGCGCCCCCAGTTGCGGGCTCCGGCGCACTTGAGGTGAGACACGATCAAGGGGCTGGGACCGTGACGGGCCACATCAAAGGCTTCTGCCAAAGCGTCCAGGATGGGTTCGAACTCGCTGCGCAGGTGGGTGGTGTAGAGCGCGCCATGAGCCGCCACCTCGGCCACCAGCCGCTGGAGTTCGTCGGTGCTGGCCGCAAAGGCAGAGGCATAGGCCAGCCCCGTGCTCAGACCCAAAGCCCCGGCGGCCAGGCTGTCGGCCAGTTCCCGCCGCATGGCCTCGATTTCAAAGGGGTGGGCAGGACGGTCGAGGTCGTCAAGGTGGTTGCTGCGCAAGGCCGTGTGCCCGACCAGGGCCGCCACATTGACCGCAGGAAGTGCCGCCTCAACCGCTTGCCGGTAGTCTGCAAAGCGCGGGTAGCGAAACACCGAGTCCGGCCCCAGCAGGTTCATCGGGTCAGGTGCGCTGGCACGAAGGCGCACCGGCGAGGCGCTGATGCCGCAATTGCCCACCACCACCGTGGTCACGCCCTGACTGATCTTCGGCAGCATCTCTGGATGGCGGACCACCACGGTGTCGTCATGGGTATGCACGTCGATGAAGCCGGGGGCGAGCGCCAGCCCGACCGCATCGACCTCAGCACGCGCAGGCGGCCGCGGCTCGTGGTCACGGAAAAGACGAAGGCGGCCAACGGTATCCACCCCCACATCAAGCTGTTCACCCGGCCGCCCTGTGCCGTCGTACACCGTCGCGTGACGGATCAGCGTGTCAAGCGTGGTCATCAAAGCACCCCCGCCAGAGCCCACACCAATCCGAACGCCACCACCGAGATCAGTGTCTCCAGCACTGTCCAGGTTTTCAGGGTCTGCACCACCGTCATGTTGAAATACTCTTTGATCAGCCAGAAGCCCCCATCGTTGACGTGCGAGAGAATCAGCGAACCCGCTCCTGTGGAGAGCACCAGCAACTCAGGGTGGGGGTAGTGCATGGCCAACGCGATCGGCGCCACAATGCCTGCCGATGTGGTCATGGCCACAGTGGCCGAGCCGGTGGCCACCCGCATCAACGCCGCCAGCAGCCAACCCAACAACAGCGGGGAGAGCTGAAAAGCCGCCGACAGGGCCACGATCTGCGTGGTCACGCCGGAGTCCACCAGAATGCGGTTGAGACCACCCCCCGCCCCCACCAGCAAGGTGATGCCCGCCGTCGGAGCCAGGCACTCCTGCGAGAACTTGAGAATGTCCTCGCGCGAAAAGCCTCGAGCCAGACCCAGAGTCCAGAAACTGACCACGGTGGCGATCAACAAAGCGATCACCGAATTGCCAATGAACAGCAGAAAGCCGTTCAAGGCACTGCCAGCAGGTGCCAACACCGGCGCCCAGCCGCCCAACAGCATCAAGCCCACCGGCAGCAGCACGGTGAACATGGTGATGGCGAAGCCTGGCAACGCTCGAGAGCCGGTGTCTCGATCAGTGAACTGCTCAGCCATGGGGTTGTGACTGGGCAGCACAATCCGCGGCGCGATGAACTTGGCGAACAGCGGGCCGGCAATGATGGCGGTGGGCACGCCGACCAGAATGGCATAGGCCACCGTCTTGCCCACTTCGGCGCCATAGGCACCCACCGCCATCATGGCGGCCGGGTGCGGTGGCACCAGGCCGTGGACCACCGACAGCCCGGCCACCATGGGTAGCCCCACCATCAGCATCGACACGCCGGTGCGCCGGGCCACCGTGAAGGCGATCGGGATCAGCAGCACAAAGCCCACCTCGAAAAACAGGGGCAAGCCGCAGACAAAGGCGATGCAGACCATGGCCCAGTGGGCATTGCGCTCGCCGAAGCGATCGATCAGCGTGAGCGCAATCCGGTCTGCCCCACCGGATTCAGCCATCATCTTGCCCAGCATGGTGCCCAGGGCCACCACCAAGGCGATGTGTCCGAGGGTCTTGCCAACGCCGGTCTCGTAGGCGGCCATGATGTCCTTGGCAGGCATGCCGGCGACCAGCGCCAGGCCGAGCGACACCAGGGTCAGCACGATGAAAGGGTTGATGCGGTAGCGGGCGATCAGCAGCACCAGCGCCACGATGGCGATGAGCGCATAAATCAGCAACGAGGGGTTGGCGACAGCGGGCACGGGGTCTCCTTGGTTGTTGTTGATGGGGGGCCGCCAGTTCGAGCGACGACAAACTGGCGGCTTCGACACGAGGAATCAACACCGCCCAGGACGTCAGTCCTGTTGCGGCTGGACACGTCGACAGCAGCGACGGGGGATCGACCTCAGAAAAGGGTCTCGACAGCGCCCAGCACCTGGTAGTGCTCGTCGACCAACAGCAGTTGGCGCCATTTGTCGAAGGTCAGACAGGGGTGGGAGATGTCGAAGATCAGGATGTCGCCGACCTTCAGGTCAGCCCCCTCGGGCACGCTCATGAAGGCGTGCTGGTCCATCATCGCGGTCAGTTGCCAATCGTCGGGGGCAGGCCGCACCCCGGCGAAACCACCGGGACGGGCCTGCAGGCTCACGGTCGGCAGGCCGGCATCGAAGGCGGCGTCACGCTTGCCCAGCGCGACGATGGCGCGCCCTGGCTCGGGCAGGGACTGCACATGGGCACACAACTGCAAGGCGGGAAGCAAGCTCTGCCCCATTTCGCGGGCCACGGGATTGTCGGCCCGGATGCGGCGCTCGGCCTGCCGGTAGATGCCGACATCGTGGGTCAGGTAGCACCCCGGGCGCAACACCACCTCGAGCCTGCAGCCCAGGTCTTGGTGCGAGAACACTTCGGCCACCACGTCAAACCAGGCCGATCCAGCCCCAGACAGCAACACCGTGTCTTCGGCAAACCGCTGCTGGCTGGCGAGCGCCCGGGTCCGTTCCAGCACCCGCTGCAAGAAATCACGGATCTCGTCGGACTTCTGCAGCACGCCTTCGTAGACCTCCACCCCGACCAGGGCCAGGGCACGGGGCCAGCGGGCCAGCGCGGCCAGGCATTCGGCCTCTTGAACCTCATCGCGCACCCCGGTGCGCCCGCCCGGCACGCCATACTCGATCAGCACCCGCAGGCGCTGCCCCACCTCGGTGAAGAAATGCCCCAGTGCGTCGATGTTGGCGGCGGAGTCGACAATGCAGCAGAAGCTGAAGTCAGGGTCCTGGGACTGAATGCGAGCGATCAAGGCCATGTTGCCGCGCCCCACCAGTTGGTTGGCCATGAGGATGCGACGCACACCATGCCGATGGGCAGCGTTCACCTGCGAAGCCGTGGCCAGCGTGATGCCCCAAGCACCGTGCGCGAGTTGCCGGTGGAACAGCGCCGGGCTCATGGTGGTCTTGCCATGGGGGGCCAGTTTCACGCCATACCGGGCCATGAAGGACTGCATCCAGCGCAGGTTGTGCTCGATGCAGCTCTCGCGCAGCACGGCCACCGGCAGGCTGACCTCGTCGTCGAGGATGCGCCACTGCAGGTTTTTGAGCTGGGCCAGCGTGCACCCTTCGGGCGCGGCGCCCAAACCCTTGGTGTCGAAGTTCAGAGGGGCATGAATAACAGAGGCTGAAAGTGGTGCTGCAGTGTTCATCGTCGATCCTGATCTGGACCGAGATTCTTGGCGATGAAGCCCGTCTCGCATTCGGGATTTTCAAAGACTTGTCACTCGCAACACCTGGTCACAGATAGGCCCCAACAGCGCCCTGCCATGACGGATCGCGCCTTTGTGAATACGATGACAGCGCTGCACAACCCAAGGGTGCCGGAATGCCTGGGCATTCCGGCCTGCAAGCGATGAGGTCAAAATCAGAAGCGTGGTGTCGCCCGCCCCAGGGCGGGCAGCCATGGCTCAGCCAATCCCCAGTCATGACGAGACGCACACTCAACAACTTCGACTTTCTTCGCCTAGCCGCGGCCACGGCCGTGCTGCTCAGCCACCAATTTGCCCTGCAGGGGCTTCCTGAACCTGTGACGGTCATCGGCAGTTGGGGGGGTATCGGGGTGCTGGTCTTCTTTGCGATCAGCGGGTATTTGGTGGCTGGGAGCTGGCAGCGGGATCCCCATGCGGGCCGCTTTCTTTGGCGAAGGGCCCTGCGACTCTGGCCAGGGCTGGTGGTGGCCGTCGGTCTGGTCACGTTCTGCCTCGGCCCCTGGGTCACTCAGCTTTCCTGGCGAGACTATTTTCATGACGCTGGGACCTGGCGCTATCTGCGCCTGCTCGGGCTGTGGGAGTTCCAGAGTGATCTACCAGGGGTCTTCACCCACAATGCGCATCCGGGCAGCGCCAACGGCTCGCTCTGGACTTTGCCGCTGGAAGCCCGCTGCTACGGAGTTCTGGCTCTTCTCGGCAGTTTGAGCGTGTGGCGGCGCCCCCGTCTGATGTGGGCCTTTTGGGCCGCGTTGACGAGCTGGTTCTTTTTCATATGGTCCGTCGGCTATGAGGACATGCTGAGAATGAAAGTGCAGATGGGGGTCGTCTTCGCCACCGGTGCCATGCTGCAATGGTTCGAGGCTTGGTGGCTGGCGCATCGGTACCGCCTGCCCTGCGTGCTGGGATTGTTGATGGCCGCTGGCCTTGGACTGGGCCAGTTGGACATGATGGTGACCCTGGGCATCGCCATCTCGGTCGTCTGGCTGGGGACACTCAGCACGCCGGTGCTGCGCCAGTGCGGCCGCTTCGGCGATTTCTCCTATGGGCTCTACATATACGCCTTTCCTGTGCAACAGACTTTTTTCTGGCTTGGTGGAGCCAGTCTCTCGCTTGGCATCGGAAGCCTGGTGGTCATGACAATCACCCTCGCCCTGGCCGCCGTGTCCTGGCACTGCATCGAGGCACCGGCGCTGCGTCTCAAGCCCGTCCACTCGCGCACAGCGTGAAATCAATGGAGCCCGCGCTGCCAGTAAAATCGACGCCACCGGGCCAGGCGCAGGCCTCCGCCCTTGGCTCTGACCCTGGATCCGCCCTCCCCTGGCGGCTGCCGGCCAGCCCTGTGCGCTTGCCGGTCAGGCCACGACAACCCTTTGCCTCACTCGGACGAAGACCTTGAGCTTTCTCGAAGAAACCCGCCGCCGTCGCACTTTCGCGATCATTTCCCACCCGGACGCCGGCAAGACCACGCTGACCGAAAAGCTGCTGCTGTTCTCCGGCGCGATCCAGATCGCCGGTTCGGTGAAGGCACGCAAGGCCAGCCGCCATGCGACCTCGGACTGGATGGAGATCGAAAAGCAGCGCGGCATCTCGGTGGCTTCGTCGGTGATGCAGATGCTGTACCGCGACCACGTGATCAATCTGCTCGACACCCCAGGCCACAAAGACTTCTCGGAAGACACCTACCGGGTGCTGACCGCCGTCGACTCGGCCCTGATGGTGATCGACGCCGCCAACGGTGTGGAGTCCCAGACCCGCCGGTTGATCGAGGTCTGCCGTCAGCGTGACACGCCCATCCTCACCTTCGTCAACAAGATGGACCGCGAAGTGCGCGAGCCCCTGGACATCCTCGATGAGGTCGAACGCGAACTGGGCATGCCCTGCGTGCCCATGACCTGGCCGGTGGGCCAGGGCAAGAGCTTTGCCGGCATCATCAACCTGCGTACCCAGGCCATGACGGTGTTCGAGGCCGGTAGCGAACGCCTGCCGCAGGATTTCGAATCGATCCCCCTGTCCGAGCACGACACCCTGGTCAAGCGATTCGGCAGCGAGTTCGAGGCCGCAGTCGAGGCCATGGAACTGGCCACCGGCGCCTCGCCCAGCTACGACCACGAGGCCTTCCTGGCCGGCAAGCAGACCCCGGTGTTCTTCGGCTCGGGCGTGAACAACTTCGGTGTGATGGAAGTGCTCGACGCCCTGGTCGACCTGGCCCCGTCGCCTCAATCGCGCAAGAGCACCGTGATCGTCAACCGCCAGCCGGTCGAGAAAGTGATCAAGCCCGAGGACGAAGCCTTTTCGGGCGTGGTGTTCAAGGTGCAGGCGAACATGGACGCCAACCACCGCGACCGCATCGCCTTTGTGCGCATGGCCTCGGGCAAGTACACGCCGGGCATGAAGCTGCGCGTGCAACGCACCGCCAAGGAACTGCGCCCCACCAGCGTGGTGACCTTCCTGTCCCAACGCCGCGAGGCGGTGGACGAGGCCTATGCCGGCGACATCATCGGCTTCACCACGCACGGTGGCGTGCAGCTCGGCGACACCATCACCGATGGTGCCAGCCTGCAGTTCACCGGCCTGCCCTTCTTCGCGCCTGAGTTGTTCATGACCGTGATCCTGAAGAATCCGCTGCGCACCAAGCAGTTGCAGCAGGGGCTGGCCCAGTTGGGCGAAGAAGGCGCCATCCAGGTCTTCAAGCCCGACATGGGAGGCGCCATGCTGCTGGGTGCGGTGGGCCAACTGCAGTTCGAAGTGGTGCAGCACCGTCTGAAGACCGAGTACGACGCCGACGTGCGCCTGGAAAGCAGCCAGTACACCGGTGCCCGCTGGATCACAGCCGATACGCCTGCCGAGCTCAAGGCCTTCACCGACGCCTATCCGCTGCGCCTGGCCCATGATGCGGCCAACACCCTGGCCTACCTGTGCACCTCGCCCTATGACGTGCGGCTGGCCCAGGAGCGCTTCCCCAAGATCCACTTCCACCCGCTGCGCGAACACGCGGGCCTGGCCCTGCAGACGGCTGGCTGAGTGACATGACTGCCGAATCCGGCACGTCGAACGCCGGCCCGCGCTCGATCCTGCATCAACTGTTCTGGTTCGGGGTTTCGGGCGTGCTGGCCCTGCTCGTCGACATGGCGGTGCTGTGGCTGAGCACCCCCTGGCTAGGGCTCTATGGCGGGCGCGTGTTGTCCTTCGTGTGCGCCGCCACGAGCACCTGGGCCTTCAATCGGCGCAAGACCTTCGACCCGACCGGACGGCAGGGGAAGACGCTCGCGGCCGAATACATCGCCTATCTGGGCTCCATGAGTGTGGGCGGAGTGATCAACTACAGCGCCTATGTGGCCTTCGTCCGGCACTTTCCTGATCTGCAGGGCTATGCCATGTGGGGGGTCGCCGTGGGCAGTCTGGCGGGATTGGGGTTCAACTTCGTCAGTGCTCGCTTTCTGATCTTCAGGCCGTCGTCGAAGCCACGCCGCTCCTGATGCAGCGACGCTCTGGCGAGGCGGACCAGAGACCGGGACTGAAGCGCCTTCCAGGCAGTTCACAAGCCCCTGGAGCCAGCAGATCACCACCGCCCGTGGGTACCTAGGGTTGATACGGAGGGCTTGTGGCAAGATGGCGTTCCACGTCAAGCCATTGACGCCCAGGGGAGGAAAAAGGGAAGTCATATCCCTGACCTGGGTGCTGTTCTTCACATCTGCCCATGGTCATGAGTCCACCGCGCATTGCCGTCATCATTCCCTGCTACAACGAAGCCCTTTCAATCCAACTGGTCATCGACGAGTTCAAGACCTGCCTGCCTGAAGCCGCGCTCTTTGTCTTCGACAACAACTCCAGCGATGACACGGCCGGCATCGCCCGACGGGCCGGTGCCGTGGTGATCCCCGTCAAGCTGCCCGGCAAGGGCAATGTGGTGCGCCGCATGTTCGCCGACATCGAGGCCGATGTCTATGTGATGGTCGATGGGGACGCCACCTATGACCTGAGCGATATCCGCCTTCACATCGATCAACTGCTGACTCAGCGCCTGGACATGCTGGTGGGTTGCCGACGCGACGATGGCAGCCATCCGCAGACCTACCGGCCCGGCCACCGCCTGGGCAATCGGGTGCTGACGGGCGCTGTGGCCTGGATCTTCGGCGGCCAATTCACCGACATGCTGTCGGGCTACCGGGTGTTCTCGCGCCGCTACGTCAAATCCTTCCCGGCCCTGTCGCAAGGCTTCGAGACCGAGACCGAACTGACCGTGCATGCCCTCGAATTGCGCATGCCTTGCGCCGAAGCCGACATCCTCTACCGGGCCCGCCCCGAGGGCTCGGCCAGCAAGCTGTCGACCCTGCGCGACGGCTGGCGCATCCTTGGCACCATCCTGAAGCTGTTCATCAGCGAACGCCCATTGGCCTTCTTCGGACTGCTGGCCTTGCTGCTGTGCCTGTCGGGTCTGGCACTGGCCATCCCCCTGCTGCTGACCTATGTGCAGACCGGCTTGGTTCCCCGTCTGCCGACCGGCGTGCTGGCCACCGGCATCATGATGTGCGCAGGACTGTCGCTGGTGTGCGGTGCGATTCTGCACACCGTGACCCTCGGGCGTCACGAAGCCAAGCGACTGGTCTATCTCGGCACCCCCTGCTGGCAAGGCCAAGCATGAACCATCGACCAGAACCATGGCACCGCTCGTGGAGGGGCTGGCTGGCCGTTGGCGTGTTCTTGCTGGGCGTGCTGCGGATGGTCGAATGGCCTGGCATCTACATGGACGGCGTCAACCCCGACTACGCGGCCGCCCGCATGCTGCATCCGGCTCTGGACAACCCGGTCTGGCTGCCCACTTTTGCAGGCCTGCCACTGCTCGGAGGCATCTACCATGGCATGCAGAACACCTATGTCGGTCTGCCCATCTTCTGGTTGACCGACTTCTCGGTCATGGGCTTGCGACTGGCCCAGGCCTTGTTCGGGGCCATCAGCGTGATGCTGGTCTACCGCATCACCTGCCGACTGAGCGGGCGCCCATGGCTGGCCCTGCTCGCGGCACTGGGGCTGGCCTGTGATGCGGCGTTTGTGATGTCATTCCGAACGCAGAACTACATCATCCAAGGCGGCATGACCTGGTTGCTCCTGTCCGTGGACAGCCTGCTGACACAACAGGATCGCTCCCCCCAAGAGGCACCTGGCGACTGTTTTATGCGCTCAGGCGTGTTCGCTGGCCTGGCCATCTATGGCTACTTCGTGCTGGGGTTCTTCGTGCCGGCACTGGCGGTGGCGGTGCTGGCACTGGCAGCACCGGGCAGACGCCGCCACAGCCTGGGCCGCTGGGCCCTGGGCGTAGGCTTGGGGCTGATGCCCTACGTACTCGGCTACGCCTCCATGATGGTCGCCCTGGGAGGCCCCAAGGCCCTGCTGGTTCACATGGAACACACGGTGCGAGGACTGGCACCCATGGTCTCAGGTTACACCTTGACCGAGACGCTGAGCTATCTTCTCAGCATCGCCCGCCTGGCTCTGAGCGATGGCGGCAATGAGTTCATGATGTTCCGGCAAGGGGTCAGTGGCCCATGGGCAGAGAACAAGCTGGATCTACTGGCATTGGCCATGCTGCTGGGTGCCAGCCTGTTGATCTGGCGGGGGGCGCGTATCGCCCCTCTGCAACGGATCGGTGCCTGGCTGATCTTGATGCTGCCGATCAGCTATGGCGCCTCATGCATGGTCTTCGGACACCGGCTCTGGGCCCACCATTTCACCGTGCTGGTGCCCCTGCTCTACCTAGGCCTGGCCTGCACCCTGGCTCTGGCCCTCGACACCTTGCAGCCCCCTGACCGCAGCACCCGCGGTGGCCCCTGGCTGGCGGGCGCGCTGTGCCTGGCCCTGCTGGGGGGCAACATCGCTCAGCAACAGCGCGTGTTTGACGCCCTGGCTCGCACCGGCGGTGTTGGCCTGATGAGCCACAATATCAATCTGATGGCCCGGCAGGCGCTCGACGATCAGGGCAAGGCGGTCTATGTGCTGCCCGAATGGGGTTTCCTGATGCCCATGGTGTTCCTGACCGGCAACCGGGTGCCCATCCGGACCGGTCTGGACACCCGTTGGCTGGAGCGCTTTCGGGGCCAGGGCACCGAACTGCGTCTGGCCGTCTGGAACGAAGATCAACTGGCTCAATACCGGACCGAGTTGCAGCGACTTCAACTGCCTGAGCTGGGGCTACAAACCTACCGACAACTTGACGGCCCGATTGCGTTCTACGTTCTGCGTGCCCAACTCCCATGACCGCCCCCCCGTTTCTGCAAACACTGGACCATGCTCCGGCCTCCACCCTGGCCCGGGTGCAGGGCCTTCTCACCGACATCGACGACACGCTCACCACCGACGGCGCCATCACGCCTGATGCGCTGCAGGCCTTGCATGAGCTGAAGGCAGCAGGGCTGCGGGTCGTGGCCATCACCGGGCGGCCAGTGGGCTGGAGCGTGCCGTTTGCCAACGCCTGGCCCCTGGGCGCCATCGTCGCAGAGAACGGGGCAGTCGCCCTGATCCGCCAGGCCGATGGCAGCCTGCGGCGCCGCTATCAGCAAGAAGACGCGGTCCGGCAGCAGCAGTACCAGCGCATGCAGACGGTGCTGCAAGACATCGAGGCCACCGTGCCCGGTGCCCGCCGGGCCACCGACTCAGCGGGCCGCGAGACCGACATCGCGATCGATCACAGCGAGTTCACCCAACTGCCGCCCCAGGCCATCGAGCAGGTGGTGGCCCTCATGCAGTCGGCAGGCATGAATGCCACCGTGAGCAGCATCCACATCAACGGCTGGTACGGCCCACACAACAAACTCGAAGGGGCCCGCTGGATCCTGGGCGAGCTCTGGGGGCGCCATCTGGACGAGGAACTGGATCGCTGGGCTTATGTGGGCGACTCCACCAACGACCAATTGATGTTCCAGCACTTTCCGCTCAGCGTGGGTGTGGCGAATGTGCAGCGATTCGTGCCGCAGTTACAGCATCTGCCACGCTACATCACCGCTGGCGAACGCGGTGCCGGGTTTGCTGAGTTGGCGCAAGCACTATTGCGGGCTCGCTCAGGTCGGGTCTCGGCCTGATCCAGGCACCTCGATGGTGGCATCGCAGCCCACGCCCGCCGCAATCCAGCGCCGGGCCAGGCGAGCCATCAGCGGCGCAGCCCAACGCAGGGGTGCCGGCAGATGGGTGGCCGGGGCACTGACCATGCCGCAGCGATAGACCGAGCGTTCCGGGGCCCACTGCAGCGCCCGGCAGGCACCCCGGCGGCGGCGCGAGACCAGCACACCCAGCGGGCAGGGTTCAGCCAGGCAGCAGACCCCACAGCCATTGCAAGGCTGGCCCCAGGCCGGCTTGGCCGGGGCCTCAGGGTGGATCTCGATGATGCGGTGTTCTGACATGGGCGACAGGCCTCGCCATCATGCCAGCAACGGCCCAGGCCGGGCCGCTCAGGAGGGCTTGTTCAGCCCCAGCTTCTCGATCAGAGCCTTTTCGCGGTTGAAGGTGTCCTGGGCAAACTTCTGGTACTGGGCGCTGTCCATGTAGTTGGGCAGCATGTCGTACCGGCTCAGGGCCTGCACATAGCTGGACTCTTCCATGGCCTTCTTGAAGGCATCGTGCAAGCGCTTGACCACCTCGGGCGGGGTGCCGCGCGGTGCGCCGATGCCGAAGGGTGAGTTCTGCACCAGATCCAGCCCCAGCTCCTTGAGGGTGGGCGCATCAGGGAACTTGGCCAGACGCTGGTCACCCCAGGTGTTGAGCACGCGCAGCTTGCCGCTTTCGACCTGAGGAGCAAAGCCGGTCGAATCGGCCGCAGCCATCACATGCCCGCCCAGCACGGCCTGCATCAGGTCGGCGCTGCCCTTGTAGGGGACGTGGGTCAGCTCCAGCCCCAGCTTCTGGGCCACCTGTTCCATCGTCAGGTGCGGGCTGGTCAGGGTGCCGGTCGAGCCGAAGGTGAGCTTGCCCGGGTTGGCCTTGGCGTAGGCCACAAAATCGGCCCAGGTCTTGATCGGGCTGCTGCTGGGCACCACCAGGCCAAAGGCGTAGCCGGTGACGTTGATCACGTAGCTGATGTCCTTGACCGGATCCCAGTTGATCTTGGTGGTGTAGGGCATGCGGAACACGCCCAACGGGATCTGCGCCACGGTGTAGCCGTCGGCTGCCGAGCTTTGCAGGGCCTGCGCCGGCAAGGTGCCACCGGCACCCGGCTTGTTCTCGACGATGACAGGCTGGCCCAGGATTTTGCTGGCATTGTCGGCCAGTTGCCGCATCGTGATGTCGGTGGGGCCACCAGCCGGGAAGGCGATGATCAGCTTGATCGGTCGGGCCGGAAAGGCCTGGGCGCGCGCGGCCAGCGGGCCCAGGGTCAAGGTGCTGCCAACCAGCTTCAACAGGGATCTTCTTTGCATGGGGGTGTCTCCAGTGAAATGGCGCCTAGCGCCGAATCTCAGACGGCGCTTTCGCGCAGCCTTGTCCCATCACCCTAAACGATCAGACCGCAGCAGCCTGTCCCCCGCGCGCCAGCACCGGGGCCAAGGCCACCCCGGTGTGGGTGGCACGCTGCACCAGCCCCTCCGGCGTGGTGGCGGCCACGATGCGGCCACCACCCTGCCCGCCCTCGGGGCCCAGGTCGATGATCCAGTCAGCCTCGGCCATCACATCGAGATCATGCTCGATCACCACCACGCTGTGGCCGCCATTGACCAGTCGGTGCAGCACGTGGATCAGTTTCTCGACATCAGCCATGTGCAGGCCTACGGTGGGCTCATCGAGCACGTACAGGGTATGTGGTGCCTTGTTGCCGCGCCGGGTCACGTCGTCACGCACCTTGCTGAGTTCGGTCACCAGCTTGATGCGCTGGGCCTCGCCACCCGACAAAGTGGGCGATGGCTGGCCAAGGGTGAGGTAGCCCAGGCCCACGTCCTTGAGCAATTGCAGCGGATGGCTGATGTTGGGCATGGAGGCGAAGAAATCCACCGCCTCGTCCACCTCCATCTGCAGCACGTCGCCGATGCTCTTGCCACGCCAGGTGACCGCCAGGGTCTCCGGGTTGAAGCGCGCGCCGTGGCAGGTCTCGCAGGGCACCTTCACATCAGGCAGAAAGCTCATCTCGATGGTGCGCACCCCCGCGCCTTCGCAGGCCGGGCAGCGGCCTTCACCGGTGTTGAACGAGAAGCGCCCGGCCGCATAACCCCGGGCCTTGGCCTCCAGGGTTTCAGCAAACAGCTTGCGGATGGTGTCCCAGAAGCCGATGTAGGTGGCCGGGCAACTGCGTGGGGTCTTGCCGATCGGGGTCTGATCCACTTCCAGCACCCGGTCGATCACCTCAAAGCCTTGCACATCGGCACAGCCGACCAGCCCGACCCGGCGCCCCTCGGCCTGGGCCTGACGCCCCGCCTGGGTGCTGCGCTGCTGCACCAGGGCCTGCACATTGGTCAGCAGCACATCCCGAGCCAGGGTCGATTTGCCCGAGCCCGACACCCCGGTCACCGCCACCAGGCGCTTGAGCGGCACCTGCAGCGTGATGTTGGCCAGGTTGTGCAGGCGGGCCCCTTCCACACTCAACCATTGCCCGCCTTCGGGGGCGCTGAGCACCGCACGGCGCGGGGCCAGCGGGTGCCGGATGGCGTGCAGCAGGTAACGGCCGGTGACCGACTCTGCACAGGCACCGATCTCGGCGGCCGTGCCTTGGGCCACCAGACGGCCCCCCCGCTTGCCCGCGCTGGGGCCGATGTCGATGATGTGGTCGGCGTGGCGGATGGTGTCCTCATCGTGCTCGACCACCACCAGGGTATTGCCTTTGTCGCTGAGGTTCTGCAGCGCCTTCAGCAGGATCTGGTTGTCACGCGGGTGCAGGCCGATGGTGGGCTCGTCGAGCACATAGCAAACGCCTTGCAGGTTGCTGCCCAATTGGGCAGCCAAACGGATGCGCTGGGCCTCGCCACCGCTCAGAGTGGGGGCGCCCCGGTCCAGGGTGAGGTAGCCCAGACCGACCTCGTCGAGAAAGTCGAGCCGGCTGGCGATCTCGGGGATCAGGTCGCGGGCGATGTCGCGCTCACGGGCGCTCATCTCGTCGGGCAGCGCCAGCGAGGCCACCCAGTCACGCACCTGCAGCACCGAACGGCGCGCGATGTCGGTGATGCCCACCTGGGCAAAGCGCACGGCCCGCGCCACCTTGTTGAGGCGGGTGCCCTCGCAGCTTGGACAGGCCTCATCACTGAGGTCTTCCACCTCGGGCTCGGCAAAGGTCTGCTCACGGCCCTTGTTGTCGTCGTCACGCACCGAATCATCGAGCGCCTTGCGCTGCTCTTTGCTCAGGCGCACGCCGGTCCCCACGCAATCGGGGCACCAGCCGTGCTTGCTGTTGTACGAGAACAGGCGCGGGTCGAGTTCGGCATAACTGGTGCTGCACACCGGGCAGGCGCGCTTGGTGCTGTACTGGGTCAGGCGCCCGATGGTTGAGGTGTCACGGCCTTCGGCCATGGCCTCTTTCAGGCCGGTCAGATCGCTCAGCACATGGACCACGCCCTTACCATGCTCCAACGCGGTGGCCAGGGCCTGGCGCAGCTCGGCTTCGTTGTCGGGCCGCACCATCAGGCTCCAGACCGGCAGCTCGATGGTGTGCTCCTTGAAGCGGTCGATGCGAGGGAAGCCCGTGGTGGGCAGGAACTGCCCATCCACCCGCAGGTGGGTGTAGCCACGCGGGCGGGCCCAGTCAGCCAGCTCGGTGTAGACCCCCTTGCGGTTGATCACCAGCGGCGCCAGCAGACCGATGTGCTGGCCGCGGAACTGGCGCAGCAACTGCGAGGCGATGCTGTCGGCCGTCTGCGGCTGCACGGCCGCACCGTCGTGCACACAGTGCTGCACGCCCAGCTTCACATAGAGCAGGCGCAAAAAGTGCCACAGCTCGGTGGTGGTGCCCACGGTGGACTTGCGCCCGCCGCGCGACAGGCGCTGCTCGATCGCCACGGTGGGCGGAATGCCGTACACCGCATCGACCTCGGGCCGGCCGGCCGGCTGCACGATGCTGCGTGCATAGGCGTTCAGGCTTTCCAGGTAGCGGCGCTGGCCTTCGTTGAACAGGATGTCGAAGGCCAGGGTCGACTTGCCCGAACCGCTGACGCCCGTGACCACGCTGAACTTGCCACGCGGGATGTCGACCGACAGGCCCTTGAGGTTGTGCTCGCGGGCGTTGACGATCTGGATCGCATCGGCCCCATGGGCCGGGGCCTGCCGGCGCGGACGCACCAGGGTCTGCAGCGGCGTGCCCTCTTCGACGGCATGGGCGCCCAGCCCCATGGCGCGGTCGTACTAGCGCAGGGCCTGACCGGTGTGCGAGCTGGCATGGGCCCGAACGTCCTCGGGTGTGCCCACGGCCACGATGAGGCCGCCCGCATCGCCCCCTTCGGGGCCCAGGTCGATCAACCAGTCGCTGGCCCGGATCACGTCGAGGTTGTGCTCGATCACCAGCAGCGAATGCCCGGCCTCCAGCAGCTTGCGCAGCGCCCGCATGAGCTTGGCGATGTCGTCGAAGTGCAGACCGGTCGTGGGTTCGTCGAACAGGAACAGCGTGCCCTTGCGCGCCACTGGCTGGCGGCTGCTGCTGCCAGCCTTGGCGGCCTCGGCCAGAAAGCCGGCCAGCTTCAGGCGCTGCGCCTCGCCGCCCGACAGGGTGGGCACGGGCTGGCCCAGTTTCACGTACTCCAGGCCCACATCCACAATCGGTTGCAGCGCGCGCAGCACCTCGCGGTCGGCGGCAAACAGGCGAGCCGCCTCGCTCACGGTCAAGTCCAGCACGTCGGCCACGTTCAGGTGACGCCCCCCGCGCTCGATCTTGACCTCGAGGATTTCAGGCCGGTAACGCTGGCCGTCGCAATCCTGGCAACGCAGGTAGACATCGGACAGGAACTGCATCTCGACGTGCTCGAAGCCCGAGCCACCGCAGGTGGGGCAGCGGCCATCGCCGCTGTTGAAGCTGAACTTGCTGGCGGTGTAGCTGCGTTCTCGCGCCAACGGCGCGGTGGCAAAGATCTCGCGCAGGGTGTCCCAGGCCCCCACATAGCTGACCGGATTGGAGCGCGCCGTCTTGCCGATGGGCGACTGGTCGACAAACACCACATCACCGAGGTGATCGGCCCCCAGCAGGCGATCATGCAGGCCCGGGGTCTCGGTGGCCTTGCCGAAGTGACGCAGCAAGGCAGGTGCCAGGATGTCCTGGATCAGCGAGGATTTGCCCGAGCCCGACACGCCGGTCACGCAGACCAGGCGTTGCAGCGGAATCTCGACCGACACGTTCTGCAGATTGTGCTCGCGTGCCCCCTCCAGGATCAGGCGCGGCGTGTTGTCGGTGACCAGGCGCTTGAAGCCCATGCCCACCTGCTTGCGTGCGCCCAGGTACTGGCCGGTCAAGGTGTCGGCACGCCGCAGCGCATCCGTGCTGCCGTCGAACACGATCTGCCCTCCGCGCTCGCCAGGGCCCGGCCCCATGTCGATCATGCGGTCGGCCGCCAGCATCACGGCCGGGTCGTGCTCGACCACCACCAGGGTGTTGCCCGCATCGCGCAGCCGGTGCATGGCCTCGGTGATGCGGTTCATGTCGCGCGGGTGCAGGCCGATGCTGGGCTCGTCAAGCACGAACAAGGTGTTGACCAGCGAGGTGCCGAGCGCGGTGGTCAGGTTGATGCGCTGCACCTCGCCGCCCGACAGGGTGCGGCTTTGGCGGTCCAGTGTGAGGTAGCCGATGCCCACGTCGCACAGGTACCTGAGGCGGGTGGTGATCTCCTCGAACAGCAGCTTCAGGGCCTGGGCCTCGCCGTCCGAGCCCTGGCCCGGCAGGTGCAGGGCATCGAAGAAGCGGCGCAGGCGCTCGAGCGGTAGCAGCATCAGGTCATGCAGGCACAGACCAGGCAAGGCCTCGAGCTGTTCACGCGACCAGCCCACGCCGGCCGGCATGAAACGTTTGGCCGGCGCCAGCACGGCGTCGGCGGCCTCTCGGCTGCCGATGCGCCACAGCAGACTCTCCGTCTTCAGACGGGCCCCGGCGCAAGTTTCGCAGGGCGTGTAGCTGCGGTACTTGGACAGCAGCACCCGGATGTGCATCTTGTAGGCCTTGCTTTCGAGGTACTCGAAGAAGCGCTTGACGCCATACCAGTGCTGGTTCCACTTGCCGTTCCAGTTGGGCGAGCCCTGGATCACCCACTTCTGCTGCTCGGGGGTGAGCTTGTACCAGGGGGTGTCGCGCGGAATGCCGGCCGTCTCGGCGTGGCGCATCAAGTCGTCTTGGCACTCGGCCCAGGCCGGGGTCTGCATGGGCTTGATGGCGCCGGCCCGCAAGGTGAGCTTGTCGTTCGGGATGACCAGACCGTAGTCCACCCCGATGACGCGCCCGAAGCCCCGGCAGACCTCACAGGCGCCGACGGCGGAATTGAAGGAGAAGGCCGACGGGATCGGCTCGCTGTAGCGCAGGTCGCTGTCGGGGCAATGCAAACCGGTGGAATAGCGCCACAGCTCGGGCTCGGCATCTTCGCCCGCCAGGGCATAGACGTTCAGGCGCCCACTGCCGCGCTTGAGCGCGGTCTCGATGGCCTCGATCACGCGCACCTTTTCGGCGTTGCCCACGCGCAGGCGGTCTGCCACCACGTCGAGTACCTTGCGCGGGCCGGTGGGCGTGGCCACTTCGCGCTCGGCTTGCACGCGGGTGAAGCCGCTGGCCGCCAGCCACTGGCTCACCTCGTCGGCCGTGGCACTGGCCGGCAGCTCGACAGGAAAGGTCAGGATCAGGCGCGGCTCGACCCCGTCGACGCTGGCAGCCTGGGCCCGCGCCAGCAACTGGGTGTAGATGGTCTCGGGCGAATCGTGGCGCACGGGCTGCGCGGTCTGACGGTCGAACAGCGCCCCGGCACGGGCAAACAAGAGCTTGAGGTGGTCGTTCAGCTCGGTCATCGTGCCCACGGTGGAGCGGGAGCTTCGCACCGGGTTGGTCTGGTCGATGGCGATCGCCGGCGGCACCCCTTCGACCCGGTCCACCGCCGGCTTGTCCATGCGGTCCAGGAACTGGCGTGCATAGGCCGAGAAGGTCTCGACGTAGCGGCGCTGCCCCTCGGCATACAGGGTGTCGAACACCAGGCTCGACTTGCCCGAACCGCTGGGCCCCGTGACCACAGTCAGCTCACCCGTGCGGATGTCCAGATCAAGGTTCTTGAGGTTGTGCTGGCGGGCACCGCGGATTTTGATGATTCCCTGTGTCATGGTCGGCTGGTTCCTGTGGAGGCCAAACATTCTAGGCAGGCCATCGCAAAGCCCGCATGACGCAGCCCAAAACCCTTCAAAACCGCCACCACCGGCTCAGCGCAAGCAGGACAGACAAGGCCCCCCGCGGGGCGCTCAGCCGCTCAATCCCCGCCGTAGATGTCGACTTGGCGGGTTTCCGGCACAAACACCAGGCCGATCGCCAGGGTCGCGGCTGCGATCACCACCGGGTACCACAGGCCATGGAACATGTTGCCGTTCTGGGCCACCATGGCAAAGCTGATGGTGGGCAGCAGGCCCCCGAACCAGCCATTGCCCACATGGTAGGGCAGGCTCATCGAGGTGTAGCGGATGCGGGTGGGAAACAACTCGACCAGCATGGCCGCGATCGGAGCGTAGACCATGGTCACGTAGATCACCAGCAGGGTGAGGATCAGCACGATGGTCACATGGTCGACCTTGGCGGGGTCGGCCTGCGCCGGATAGCCCGCCGCCTTGAGCGCCTCGCCCACCTGCTTCTTGAACGCGGTGATGGCGCGAAAGCTCTCATCATCGAACTTGTGGTTGACCACCCGCCCGACCGGGGCCGTGATGTCCTGCTCGCCGATGCGCACCCGGGCTGCACCACCTGAAGGGGACACCTGATTGGAATAGCTGACGGCGTTCTGGGCCAGAAAACGCTTGGCGATGTCGCAGGAACGGTAGAAGTCGATTTCGCGGGCCACCGGGTTGCCCTGGAAGGAGCAGTCGCCCGCCGCCGCGATCACCACGATCTGGTTGCGCGCCTGGGCAGCCGCCAAGTCCGGATTGGCGGCCTGGGTCAGCGCCTTGAACAGAGGGAAGTAACTCACTGTGGCCAGCAGCAGACCGGCCAGGATGATGGGCTTGCGCCCGATGCGGTCGGACAGCGTGCCGAACACGATGAAGAATGGGGTGCCCAGAAGCAGGGCCACCGCGGTCAGGATGTTGGCGGTCGACCCGTCCACCCGCAGCACATTGGTCAGGAAGAACGGTGCATAGAACTGCCCCGTGTACCAGACCACCGCCTGTCCGGCCACCAGGCCGAACAGCGCCAGCAGCACCACGCGCAGATTGCCCCAGCGGCCAAACGATTCGGTCAACGGCGCCTTGGAAGTCTTGCCCTCGGCCTTCATCTGCTTGAAGGCGGGCGACTCGTTCATGGACAGCCGGATGAACACCGACACGCCGAGCAGCAGGATGGACACCAGAAAAGGAATGCGCCAGCCCCAGTCGGCAAAGGCCGCCTCACCCACCAGGCTGCGCACCCCCAGGATGACCACCAGCGACAGGAACAATCCCAGCGTGGCCGTGGTCTGGATCCAGGAGGTGTAGGCCCCCCGCCGACCCGGCGGTGAATGCTCCGCCACATAGGTGGCCGCGCCGCCGTACTCGCCCCCCAAGGCCAGGCCCTGGAGCATGCGCAGGGCAACGAGGATCACCGGGGCCGCCAGCCCCACCGTCGCGTAAGACGGCAGGATGCCCACGATGAAAGTGGACATGCCCATGATCAGGATGGTGACCAGAAAGGTGTACTTGCGCCCGATCATGTCGCCCAGGCGGCCGAACACCAGGGCACCGAAGGGCCGCACGATGAAGCCCGCGGCAAAGGCCAGCAGCGCGAAGATGAAGGCCGAACTCGGATCGAGCCCCGAAAAGAACTGCTGCGCGATGATGCCGGCCAGCGAGCCGTAAAGATAAAAGTCGTACCACTCGAAGATCGTTCCGAGTGAAGAAGCGATGATGACACGGCGCTCCTCGGGCGTCATGGGGCGGGCAGAGGCGGCCATGGTTTGTCTCCTGTCTTCTGTCATGCGGGTGCCGGATGCCCCGCTCGGGCACGGATGTCCACTATCAGAAGCTTCTCTGACCGAACCCTGACAAACCGGCTCGGGACATGCCCTGATCCCAGGGTAAACACGGGTCAGGGGTTTACCCGAAGCTTGTCAGAAACCGCGCGGCCTGCACCGCATGGAAACGACCGCCCAGCGGCTACAAACACCGCTGGAACCCGCATGGCGCTTGGGTTTCCGGAATTTTCCTCCGACCCGGATGCGCTTGCCTTATCGCTGGCTTACGTAAGCAGTTGGTCAGGGAGGCTACCCAGAATCATTTTCACGGCCGGTGCCCCGTGCCCCGTCCTGCATACATTCCACCAACTGGAGAGAGACATGAGCGACCCCGTCGTCGACAAGATAAAAACCCACCCGAAGTACCTTGAACTGCGCCGCAAGCGCAACAGCCTGGGCGTGTTGCTGACCGTGCTGATGCTGGTCGTCTACTACGGCTACATCGGCCTGATCGCCTTCGACAAGGCCTTTCTCGCACAACCCATCGGCGCTGGCGTGACCACGCTGGGCATCCCGATCGGCATGGGCGTGATCATCTTCACCATCATCATCACAGGCATCTACGTGAAGCGCGCGAATGGTGAATTCGACCAGTTGACCAAGGACATCCTGAAGGACGCCACGAAATGAAAAAGCATCTCCAATTCGCGCTGGCGGGTGCGCTGGCACTGACGGCCGCAGGCTCGGCCCTGGCCGCCGGCGGTGACGTGGGCGAGGCCGCCAAGCAGGCCACCAACTGGACGGCCATCGTCATGTTCGGCGCTTTCGTGGCAGCCACGCTGTGGATCACCAAGTGGGCCGCTGCCAAGACCAAATCAGCCGCTGACTTCTACACCGCCGGGGGCGGCATCACCGGCTTCCAGAACGGTCTGGCGATTGCGGGCGACTACATGTCGGCCGCTTCGTTCCTGGGCATTTCTGCCGCTGTGATGGCCACCGGCTACGACGGCCTGATCTACTCGATCGGCTTTCTGGTGGGCTGGCCCATCATCACCTTCCTGATGGCTGAGCGCCTGCGCAACCTGGGCAAGTTCACCTTCGCTGACGTGGCAGGTTACCGCTTCAAGCAGACCCCGATCCGCGCCTTTGCGGCCTCGGGCACGCTGGTGGTGGTGGCCTTCTATCTGATCGCCCAGATGGTGGGTGCCGGCCAGTTGATCAAGCTGCTGTTCGGCCTCGACTACTGGCTGGCCGTGGTGATCGTGGGCGCCCTGATGATGGTCTACGTGCTGTTCGGCGGCATGACAGCCACCACCTGGGTGCAGATCATCAAGGCCTGCATGCTGCTGGCCGGGGTGAGCTTCATGGCCTTCATGGTGCTGGCCAAGTTCGGCTTCAGCCCCGAAGCCCTGTTCGCTGAAGGCGTCAAGGTCAAGACCGCGATCGCTGCCAACGCCGGCAAATCGCCCGAAGAGGCAGCCAAGATCGGCCTGTCGCTGATGGGCCCGGGTGGCTTCATCAAGGACCCGATCTCGGCCATCTCCTTCGGCATGGCCCTGATGTTCGGTACCGCAGGTCTGCCCCACATCCTGATGCGCTTCTTCACGGTTCCGGATGCCAAGGAAGCCCGCAAGTCGGTGCTGTGGGCCACCACCTGGATCGGCTACTTCTACGTGCTGATCTTCATCATCGGCTTTGGCGCCACCACCCTGGTGCTGACCAATCCCGAGATGGCCGATGTGGCCAAGGGCGTGATCAAGGGCGGTGCCGGCACCGCCAACATGGCTGCGGTGCTGGTGGCCAAGTCGGTCGGCGGTGACGTTTTCTTCGGCTTTATCTCGGCCGTGGCCTTCGCCACCATTCTTGCAGTGGTGGCCGGCCTGACCCTGTCGGGCGCCTCGGCCGTCTCGCACGACCTGTACGCCACCGTGTTCAAGGCCGGCAAGGCCGACAGCGCCTCCGAACTGAAGGTGTCGCGCGCCACCACCGTGGCCCTGGGCATCGTCGCCGTGGTGTTGGGCATCGCCTTCGAGAAGCAGAACATCGCTTTCATGGTGTCGCTGGCCTTCGCGATTGCCGCTTCGGCCAACTTCCCGGTGTTGTTCCTGTCGGTGCTCTGGAAGGACTGCACCACCAAGGGCGCGGTGATCGGGGGCTTCCTGGGCCTGATCTCCTCGGTGGGCCTGACCATCGTGTCGCCCTCGGTGTGGGAAGCCACGCTGGGCTACCCGAAGGGCTCGGCCTGGTTCCCCTACTCGTCGCCGGCCCTGTTCTCGATGGCCATCGGCTTCATCGGCGTGTGGCTGTTCTCGGTCCTGGACCGCAGCGCCCAGGCCACCAAGGAGCGCGAAGCCTTCGCCTCGCAGCAAGTGCGTTCGGAAACCGGCCTCGGTGCCGCCGGCGCCTCGGGACACTGAGCCTGAAACCGGTCACCCTGGTGTGACCACTTCAACCCTGAAAAAACCGGGCTTCGGCCCGGTTTTTCTTTTTCAGCCCAGCCAGGCTAGGCCCCGCTCTTCAGTGCCCGCAGCTTGATGAAGGCCAGGCCCGCCATCACCGCATCGTTGATCGCATCGTGGGCATCGCGCAGCGGCAGCTGCAGATCGGCCATGAGGGTGGCAAAGCGCAGGTCGATGTCGGCGTTGTCGTGCTGCTGGTAAGGCGGCAACTGGCGAAACTTGTGGTCGTAGTACATCGCAGACACCTCGATCTTGGGCTGCGGCAGCGCCTGCCCCAGCAGAGGACGGACGATGCGATTGAGCATGGCCACATCGAACTCCAGGAAGTAACCCACCAGGGGTCGCGGGCCGATGAAATGCAAGAGACGGCGCACCGCCTCCTCGGCGGGCAGGCCTTCGGCCACATCGCGCTCGCGCAGACGATGGATGCGCACGCTCTCGGCAGACACGCCTCGCTCGGGACGCACCAGCAACTCCAACCGTTCACTGGTCATGAGCCGATCGCCCACGATGCGCACGGCACCGATGGAGACGATCTCATCGCTGCGCACGTTGAGCCCCGTGGTTTCACAGTCGAGCGAGACCCACTCATCGGGTGGCGGATCGTCAAACAGGAAGGCAAACGATGGATCGGCCAGGCGGCGCAGCGCCCAGTCCCGACGCAGACGTTGCAGCAGGCGATGGGCCACGGTGGGCAAGGGCAATTGGCTCATGACAAGGCATCCAGCCGGAAACGATGGCGCAACTGCACCTTGAAGCGTTTGACCACGCTGAGCGAATCTTTCAGCAGATCGCGGTCCAGGGCGCTGAGCTTCTCGAACTCGACCGCACCGGTGACCGGCCGCTTGAGGTCGATCTCGGCGAGGCCCGCCTTGAGCTTGAGGCCCATGAACACCTGCAGGCTGTCGGTGAGCTCGGTGGCCGTGTCGGCGCTCAGGGCCCCTGCGGCGACCAGGGCGGCGATGCGGCCGCTGGTGCTGGTCTCGGTGATGCGGTGGGCCAGTGCCAGACTGCGCACGCCATGCACCAAGGGGAAAATGCCTTCCTTTTTGAGGTTGAGCTGGCGCCCGTCCTCACCGAGTGAAAACAGGCGATGCAGCCAGCCGTTGGAGGATTCGCCGAAGGCATCCAGGGCCGAAGCGAAGCGGCTCAGCATGGCCTCGTTGTCGAGTGAGAGCGCCTGCACCTGCTCCTGAACCCGGGTCAGCAACTGGGCATCGCCACACACGGCATGGGCGTCCATGAAGATGGCCAACTTCATGAGCTTCTCGGCATCGGGCACCAGCAGCCAGTCACGGGCCCGCTGGCTGAATTCGCTCACGCTGCCACGCCAGTCGGGGTTGCTCAGCATGATGTGCCCCGGGCATTCAGGGTAGCCGAAGCGGCTCAGGGCCGCTGAGAAGCGCTCACAGAGGGCCTGCAGATCGGCCGGCGGCACATAGCCGTCGCGCAGCACCAGGGCATTGTCCTGGTCCGTCTTGAGCAACTGTTCGCCCCGACCCTCGCTGCCCATCACGAACAGGCAGCTGTTGGCCACCAGATCCGGTGGCGCCAGCATGTCCCAGGCGCGTTCGAAGAGGCGCAGATTCAGCTGCTGAACCAGGCGGGCGATCAAGCCCACCCGCGTGCCGCCGCGCGACAGCAGGCCGATCATGCGGTTGATCTGGCCTGCCGCCTGCTCCAGACCGGCCAGATCGCGGGCCTGTTCGATCTGCACCGTGATGAGGTGCGAATGGTTGCCCAGAAAGCTGAACAGGTCCAGGGCCTCGAGAATGCCACGCACCTCACCCCCTTCGGCCACGACCACCCGATGCACCCGGCAGCGCAGCATCAGGGCCATGGCATCGCCGAGCAGATCGCCAGGACGCACAGTGACCAGTTGGTAGCTGGCCAGTTCGCCCACAGCCAGTTGATCGAGTGGGCGACCATCGAGCACGGCGCGCTGCAAGGCGGTCGCGGTGAAGATGCCGAGCCGGGGTGGGTCGCTGCGGCTGTCGCGCACCAGCACGTTGGAGGTCTTGTCCGACTGGAAGCGGCGCACCACCGTGACGATGTCGGTGTCAGCCTCGACCGTGGGGGCCGGGCGGACAAAGGCCTCGTCGACCCGTGCCATGGTCAGCGAGTGCAACTCGTGGCTGCCCTGGCGTTGGGCCAGGGTACTGAGCTTGTTGCTGAGGTCGGAGAACAGCAGCGCGCCGAAAGTGGCGTTCGAGGCGATCAGCTCATTGACCGCCTGATGGGCCAGTTGGTAAGCCACCACCTCCTCGGCGGCCACGAAACGGTGACTGACCCGACCCGCCATCAGGCCCCGGCCATCAAAACAGTCATCGGGGCCGTAGCTGCCGATGACCTCCTCGCCATCGAGCTGGGTCACATAGCCCTTGATGATGACGAACAGATGGGTGGGTGCAGAGCCGACCTCCAGGATGGGGGTGCCGGCGCGGAAATAGGCCACATCGACACTGTTGCGCACCAGCCGCTGCTCGTCAGAATTCAAGCAGTCGAATGGCGAGGCCGAGAAGTTGAAGGCGTTGGGCATCGCTTGTCTCCGATCAGGGTGCCGCTGCGCCCGGACAGGCGGCGACAGCATCGGCAGATTGTCGCGCGGACACCCTGGCCGCGCCTTGACCCAGGTTCAGGTTTCGAGACCGTTGGCGACCTGGGGCACCGTGTCCCAATGCTCGTCCAGCCACGGATCGCCTTCCAGGCAGGCCCGCAGCAGATGCAGGGCATCCAGGCCCCAGAACACGCGGCCATCGACCACCCAGGCCGGCACGCCGAAGGCCCCGGCAGCCAGCGCCTCCTGGGTGTTCTGGCGCAGCTGGGCCCGCAGCGTGTCGGCGCCGGGCTCATGGCGCATCAGGAGTCGCTGCTGCAGGGCCTGCAGGCGATCCGGGTCCAAGGCGTCGAAGCCACCGTGCCAGACATGGCGCATCAGCTCACACGCGACATGGCGGCTGATGCAGCCGTCCGG
>RXJO01000157.1 GCA_003987795.1 Curvibacter sp. | reverse complement strand
AGACGAGCTGTAAATCGCCGTGCCATTTTGGTCCAGCACCCGCACGGTATTGGTGTCGGTGCCCACCGACACATAACTGCCCACCTGGCCAAACGCCACGCCCGAGCTGATCACGGTGCCATTCACCTCCAGCGACAGCGCGTTGGGCGAACTGACGTTGGTGTTGAGCAGACGCAGGTTGGTGTTGGAACTGCTGCCTCCGCCGCAGCCCGCCAGGGCGGTGGCGGCCAGGCCGGCCAGGGTGAAGGTTCGACGGCTGATGTCCATGGGATATTCCTGCGTTCAGGCTAAATAGCTGGTGGCGCGGATTATCTCCGAAGGATATTGGACGCAATTGAAAATAATTCCGGTTTTATTTAATGCATATCTTTCTACACATTAATTAACCCATTATTCGGGCTTCTTTACAAATACCCAGAAATTAAGCTGATTTTGTCAAACCCCGATTCGACGCGAACGGGGCCTGAACATCACGCTGGCCCTTGGCCCAAGGTTGTGATCGCCCCCGGATCTCGCCCGCCCCCGCCCGAGGCGGGGGACAGCGTTCAGGGCTTGCAGGCGAAGCTCTCAGCCACCTCCGGGTTGCCCGATTGGTAACGGGCCACCAGAGGATAGGGACACAGTGGCCGGCTTCGAGTGGCCGACCAGCCGGCGGGCAGCTCGGTGTTGACCCCTCCGGCATTGCCGGCGCCTCTGGCCACGGCCGTGAGACGTTCGGGCGCCTTGCCGGCTTCCACCCAGTCGATCAGGGCTGTCACCGCGTCGTACTGATCTGTGGCCGGGCCCCCGCGGGAGTGCCCCATGCCGGGCACCACGAACACCCGGGTGAAGCGGTCGGCCCGGCCCAGGGCGCCATCGTTGAGCGTGCGGTACCAGGCCAGGGTGTCGTCCACCGAGAAGATCGGATCGGCCGCGCCATGGACCACCATCATCTTGCCGCCCTTGTCGCGCAGCGCGTCGAGCCTGAACGGATTGGGCGGGGTCATGAACGACAGCGCGCTTTCGGTGTAGATCCCGCTGGTGGCAAAAATCTTGGCCGATTCCGTCTCCAGGTTGTAGCTCAGGGCAAAGGCCGCAGATTTGGTGGTGTCACTGGCCATGCTCAGATCGGCATACGGCGGCGACGAGAAGATGTAGCCCACCGACACCGGATTGCGGGCCGTGCGCACCGAGTTCCGGAACTTCCAGTCGGCCCAACCGACCTGGGCGATGCCGGGATCGAACGGAAAGCCGCTGTACAAGGTCTCGCCCGCGCTGTTGCGCACCGGGCCGTAGACCTTGGCGATCACCGCCTTCTGGGTGCTGCTCAGGCAAGTGCCATCGCGAGCCCCGCTGCAGGCGGGCAGATCCCGGATCGGGTCGAAGGCTGCCTGACAGGCCGCCAGATCCTGCACCAGACCGTCCGCGAGTCCGTCCAGGGCATCACAGCGCGCCAGGATGGCATTGGCCACCACCTGCCGCTCTGAGGCCGGCAATGCCGATTCATAGTCGGGCAGGTTGTTGACCACCTTGGTGGTGGCCACCGTATCCCACAGCTTGACGTTCGAGAGATTGGCCACTGCGGCCCGCGGCAGGTTGAAACCCGGCGAATGGGCCAACACCCCGTCGAACAGCGCCGCGTAACGTGCGGCGGCCACCATGGCATGGCGGCCACCGTTCGAGGTGCCGGCGACGTAGGAGCGATCGGGCGCCTTACCGTAAGCTGCCTGGATCAGTGATTTGGCCATCGGGGTGAGCGTGCCCACCGCTTGGTAGCCATAGTCGAGTCGAGCCTGGGGATCGATGCCGAACAGGGGGTTCTGCGCGGCCGTGTGACCCGCGTCCGAACTGATCACAGCCATGCCCATCTGCAGGGGGCTGCGCAACATGCCACCGCTGCCGATGGACGCCCCATCGGCGAGCACCACCACGCCATCCGTCCCGCCGTTGCCCTGGTAAAGAAAACGCCCGTTCCAATCCTTGGGCAGGCGCATCTCGAAGCCGATGGCATAGCGCTGACCGTCGACGGCACTGACCCGCTCATTCATGCTGCCGCTCACCTTGCAGTGCTCAGCCACGGCCTGGCCGGCATTGCTCAGCACGCCAGACGCCACCACCTCGGCGCTCAACAAGCGGGTGTTGGCATAGCTGAAGCGACTCAGCAGTTCAGTACAACGGGCCAGTGTGGCGGGCTGCGCCGCGCTGAGTTGCGGGAGTATGGGTTGGGCGTCGCTGCCGCCACAGCCCGTCAGATACCCACTCGCCAGGGTGGCGAGCAAGCCCAAGGCCATCAGTCTCATCTTGTCATGTCTCCAGAGCCGTCGTTGGCGACGGTGTTGTCGGTGATCACCCCTGCCAGCAGCCGCTGGAAGAGGCTTTTCGGATTGCAAATCAGGTACTTCCTGATGAGCTGCACCGCACTCTATCGACGTGACAAAAACGAAACAAACGCTAATTCTTCAACTGCTTGTGCCTTTTAAGCACTTGTCAACACGGATCTGCGGGCGGGTCGGCGCATGACACGGCGCGCCTCGGCGCCGGAACATCGACCCCTATCCGCCCGCGGGTTGCAAGGGCGGGGTGTTGGGTGGCGCAGTGGTCGGAGCGGCCGATGGGCTCAGGGCCGGGTTGCCTGGGCGGACGGGCGCCTCCCAGCCCTGTGGCCAGGCGGGCTGGGTTTCGGGCTGCAGCACGTCGCGGATCGCCGGGGGCAACTCGCGCTGGCGGGCCTGCAGGGCCTGGCGACGCTCAGTGGCCAGGGCCTCGCTGCCCTCGTCGTCGCTGACCACACGGGGGCGCAGGAACACCATCAGATTGGTCTTCTTGCGGCTTTTGCTGAGGCTGCGGAACATGGCGCCCAGCACCGGGATGTCGGCCACCACCGGCACCTGGCCGGCATCGTTGGTGGCGCTGTCCTCGATCAGCCCCCCCAGCACGATGATCTTGCCGTTCTTGACGGTGACGGTCGACTCGATCGAGCGCTTGTTGGTGGTGGGCCCGGCGTTGGTGGTGCCGGCGGCGGTGGTGGACGCCACCGAAGAGGACTCCTGGTAGATGGTGAGCCGCACATTCCCGTTCTCGCCGATCTGAGGCTTGATCTTCAGGGTGATGCCCACGTCCTTGCGCTCGATGGTCTGGAAGGGGCTGGAGGTGGTGCTGCTGGTGGTGGTGTACGAACCGGTCACAAAGGGCACGTTCTGACCCACCACGATCTTGGCCTCTTCGTTGTCGAGCGTGATCACATTGGCGGTCGAGAGGATGTTGGTGCCCGACATGGTCTCAAGCGCCGAGGCGATGGTGCCCAGGGTGAGCGTGGTGCTGCTGCTGATGCTGAACAGCTGCGACCACTGCACGCCCAGGTCCATGCTCTTGCTGGCATCGACCTCGACCACCAAAGACTCGACATACAACTGCGCGCGCGGTGCGTCGAGCTGGTCGATCACCTTGCGCATCTCGCGAAAACGAGGCTCGGAGGCGGTCAGGATCAGCGAGTTGGTGCTGGGGTCGGCCTGGATACCGCCGCCCGTGCTGGGCTGGGCCGAGGCGCTGACCGACGGGCTGCTGCTGCCCTTGCTGCCACTGCCCGTGCTCGCGCTGCCCGAGGCCAGGCTGGCCGAGAATCCACCCGTGCTGTCCTGCGCGGCCGTGCTGGTGCCGCCGCTGCTGCCATAGCCGCTGCTGCGTGAGCTGTCAGCCGAGGGGAAGGCCGCCCGCAGCACCGTGGCCAGCTTGGTGGCGTCGGCGTTCTGCAGGTGCACCACATGCACGCCCACCCCGGTGTTGGGGCGATCGAGCCGGGCGGCCAGCGATCGTACAAAGGCCATCTGCTCGGGGTTGGCGGCGCGCACCAGCAGGCTGTTGCTCTGCTGGTCCACCAGGATCGACAGCCCCGCCGTGGCACTGCCCGTGCCCCCGACGGCCGAGCCGCCGGCCGCCACCGCGCCGGTCTGGGCGGCCGTGTTGCTGCTGGCGGTGCGCAACTGCGAATCCCCCAGCCGCTGCAAGGTGCTGACCAGATCGGCCGCCACCGCATGCTCGAGCGCGATGATCTCGACATCCGTGCCGCTGGGCGCGTCCAGCGATTCGATCAGCGTGGCCAGGCGGGCCAGGTTGCTCGCATAGTCGGTGATCACCAAAGCGTTGTTGCCCGGGTTCAGGTTGATCACATTGTTGGGGCTGATCAGCGGGCGCAGCACCGGCACCAGGTTGCTGGCGCTCTCGTGGCGAAGCTTGAACACCCGGGTCACGATTCGGTCGTCGCGCGGCCCTTCGGCACCGGCCACCACCGAGGCCGACTGCAGCTTGCCATCGGCCTCGGGCAACACGCGGTACACCCCGCCGCTCTCGACCACCACATAGCCCTGCAGGCGCAGCGCACTGGCCCACAGGCTCCAGGCCTGTGCGGGGGTCATGGGGTCTTCACTGGTGAGCGAGAGGTTGCCCTTGACCCGAGCATCGAGCAGGATCTGCCGCCCCGTGATCACGGCCATGGCCCGCGCCACCGATTCGAGGTCGGCATTGCTGAAGTTGAGGGTCAGGGTGCGGTCGGCGGCAGCGCGGCCAGCAGGCGCCGCCGTCGCGGCAGGGGCGGCCGTCTTGGACGACACCGCCGTGCCGGCCCGGGCGGGCGCGTTAGCCTGCAACAGGCTCAGCAAGGCCGCAGCGGCCAACAAGAAAAGGCGTGGGGTCATGGTGCAAGCAAGGGCTGCCCACCAGGCCTTGGGCCGTGACGGGGCAGCATGAACGATCGGGGCATGGCCCGGTACAGGCCTGCCCGCCGATTCTGGTCGCCCGCCTTGGCGCGCATGTGTGCGGGGCGTATAGATACGTGAAGCTGCTAACACGCCGCCATGTACCGCGCCGTCAAGTCTTTGCAACAAGTCGGGTACATGCAACGCCGGGCCCACGGCACGCTTGGCAGGCGCGCCTGCTGCTCCACACAATGCAGGCCTTGACGGGGCAAGGCCACATGTCGGTGCTGCCCGGGCCTTGCCTCTTCTTTTCTGTCCTCGTCCTTTTTCTCGCGCTGCCGGACCGCTGCAGCCGACACCACCCAGACCACTTGCCACAGACCATGCCTGCCCAACGATCCCCCCTGGCCCGCCCCGCCCTGTTCGCCCTCACCCCTTGCCTGGCAGCCGCCTTGCTGAGCGCCTGCGGCGGCGGCAGCTCTGATTACAGCTTGAGCGGCACGGTCAGCGGCCTGAGCAGCAGCGGTCTGGTGCTGGCCACCGGCAGCCAGACCGTGAGCGTGGCCTCGGGCGCCACCAGCTTCACCTTTCCCAGCGGGGTGGGCAGCTATGCGGTCACCGTCAAGTCGCAGCCCACGGTCCAGACCTGCGCCGTCACCTCGGGGGCCAGCGGCACGGCCAGCGCCAATGTGAGCAATGTGGTGGTCAGCTGCCGCGCCTACCTGGCCTATGTCACCCATGGCAGCAGCGACACGATCAATGGCTTCAGCGTCAGCAGTTCGACCGGCACCCTGACCGCCCTCAGCAGCAGCGGCAGCGCCGCCACCGCCTACCCGCCCACGAACATCGTGATGAGCAGCGACGGCTCGAAGGCCTATGTGAGCTTTCAAGACAGCCCGGTGATCGCCAGCTACAGCGTCGCCAGCAGTGGCGCCCTGACCCTGCTGAGCAACACCGCCGCCGTCAGCGAGACCCGTGGCATGACGCTGTCGGTGGACGGCAAATACCTCTACAGCACCAACTACACCGACAAGTCGCTGGGCCAGTTCAGCGTGGGCAGCAGCGGCGTGCTGAGCACGCTCTACCCCACCTCGGTGACCGCCGGCAGCACCCCCGTGTCGGTGGTCGCCACCGCCGACGGCAAGTATGTATATGCCGCCAACTCGGGCGACTCGACCCTGACAGGCTACAGCGTGGGCTCGGGCGGTAATCTGAGCGCGCTCAGCACCGCCAGCTACAGCCTGAGCAGCGCCAGCGCCCCGCGCGGCCTGGCCACCGCCAACAGCCAGTACCTCTACACCACCCTGGCCGGCAGCGCCAAGCTGCTGGCCTACAGCATCGACTCGAGCACCGGCAAGCTGAGCGCGCTGTCGCCCGCTTCGGTCAGCACCGGCACCACCCCTTATGCCCTGGCCCTGCGCTCTGACGGCCGCTGCGCCTACGTGGTCAACCGCAGCGACAACACCGTGTCGCAATACATCATCAGCTCAGGTGTGCCCACCGCCCTGGCCACCGCCACCGTGGCCACCGGCAGCAGCCCCGTGGCCATCGCGCTGTCGCCCGATGATCGCTTTGCCTACGTGGCCAACAGCGGCGCCTCGACCGTGTCGGTCTACAGCGTGGGCACCAGCTGCGATCTGAGCCTGGTCACCAACGTGGCCAGCGGCGGCAGCGCACCCACCGGCATCGTGGTGCGCTGAAGCAGACAGGCGCGCATCTCCTCCGGGGAGATGCACCAGGGTGTGATTCACGCTTCAGGGCAAGCCTGGTCGCATGGCCGCCTGTGCTGAACCTGGCCTGCAGATCGACCGGTCTGCCAGGCCATGGTGAGGCCCGGCATCACATGGTCCGCAGAATGGCCCGGCGCTTGTCCTTGATGGTGCGTCGAAAACGGGCCACATCCGAACGGAACGCTTCCACATGAGCCAAGACCTGATCGCGCTGGAGCTGACCATCATGAAGCTGCGCGGACAGATCACGCAATTGAGCCGCGATGTCGCCGAGGTCGTCGATCACCACCTGCTCGCCATTTTTCAGTTCAGAGATGAGTTGCCGCAACTCATCTGAATGGTGCCAATCGACACTGAAACGGGTGGGATCAAAAAGCTGTTCGAACTTGTCCGCCAACTGGTACAAGCCGGCACAGAGGTGGTGCTCGTGATAGCTGCTGCGGAGTTTGTTGTCCACATCCGCCAGATAGCGGGCCAGTTCAGGATCATCACGCGAGAACTTGGCCCCAACCAGAAAAGAGTCC
Organism: Curvibacter sp.; assembly: GCA_003987795.1. GTDB lineage: Bacteria > Pseudomonadota > Gammaproteobacteria > Burkholderiales > Burkholderiaceae_C > Curvibacter. The sequence continues at coordinate 2,032 of RXJO01000157.1, read as the reverse complement.
GTCAACATCAGGGCCCGGTCGAACTCATCGCCCAACTCGCCCACCACCGTCCGTATCTCCTGGCGCGCCTGGGCATTGAGCGAGGCTCCGAGCGTGATGATGGTTTTGGCCGCCTTGACGAAGGTCGTGAAACTCATGCCTGCCTCCTTGGATAGGGTGAGCCGGTGACCGGACCACCGGCTCAGGATACGGGCAGAGCGTTCAGCCTGGCAAGCGCTTGCTCGATCTCACACGACCGGGCCACCGCCGCGCCCTTCCCAAGCCCGGCCATGGCCTCGCGCAGCGGATCATTCCGCGCACCGGAAGACTGCATTCGGCTCGATGGGCGTTCTGCTTTCTGGCCAGACCGGCCACAGTTCATGCACCCGCTGCCGTCTTTGGCAGCGACGAACACACGAAGGGAACCCGCATGAGCCGCGCCTATTCCGACATCGCCTTCACACCGGCCGTGCGTGCCGTGCAGACCCGCATGGGCAGCCGATCGGCCTATGCGGCCCTGGACCGGACCGAAGACCGCCGGCACCAGTTGGGCCAGCACGAGGCCGAGTTCATCCGCGAGCGCGATGGCTTCTACCAGGCCACGGTGAGCGAGACGGGCTGGCCCTATGTGCAGTTTCGCGGTGGGCCGGCCGGCTTTCTGAAGGTGCTGGGCGCCAGCACCCTGGCCTATGGCGACTTTCGGGGCAACCGGCAGTACATCAGCGTGGGCAACCTGGGCGGCAACGACCGCGTCTCGCTGATGCTGATGGACTACGCCAGCCGGCAGCGCCTGAAGATCCTGGGGCGGGGGCGGCTGGTCAGCGAAGCCGAAGACCCGGCCCTGATCGCGCAGCTCAGGCTGCCGGGCTACCGCGCCCAGATCGAACGGGCTTTTGTCATCCATGTCGAGGCCTATGACTGGAACTGCCAGCAGCACATCACGCCACGCTTCACCGAAGCCGAGATCGAGCAGGCCGTGCAACCCCTGCGCGATGAGCTTGAGCAACTGCGCCAAGAGCTGGCCCGCGTGCGGGCCGGCTCTGAACATCAGTCCTAATCCGCCACCCCTCATCCCAGCCCCGGTGCGAGGCCACCGGGGTCGGCTTGCCCTTTTCGCCTCAAACCCTGGAGTCTCAACATGCACATCAAACAAATGCTCACCAAGGCCCGGTCCGACGCCGCCATCACCCCTGTCGAGGCGCGTGACGCGATGCTTGGCTGCTTCGTCACCATCCATGGCGAAACCCTCAAACGCGGCGCCGCGCTGCTGGGCAAGCCCCTCAACGATGAACAGGCCGAGCGCCATGCCACGGTCATCATGAAGGGCCTGCTCGGCCCCCAATGGGATCGACCGACCAAAGCGGCCCTGGCCGATGCGCGCATCCGCATGGACCAGAAGATGAACTTTTCACAAGCTCCGCAGGATCTGCAAGATCTGCACGACCAGGTCTGCAGCCTGATCGTGAGCAAGACGGCCTGAGCCCGTCACCCTCTCTTCAGGTGCGCGGCGCCAGCCGCTCGCGCAGCCTCTCCAATGCCAGATCGATGAAAGCACGCGCCTTGAGCGAGGCGTGTCGCCCCTCCCGGTGCACCAGATGCACCGGCAGCGGGGCCAACTCAAACCGCTCCAGCACCCGCTGCAACTGCCCGCAGCGCACCAACTCGTCCACCTGGTAGGACATCAGGCGGCTCAGGCCGAAGCCGCCCACGGCCGCCGCGATCGCCGCGTCGTTGGTGGTGGTCAGCAGCCGCGGCAGCACCCGCACCGAACGGGTCTCGCCATCCACCCTGAATCGCCACTCGGGCGCGGGCGTGACCGCATTGGCCGAGATCAGGGTGTGATTCAGCAGGTCTTCAGGCTGCTGGGGCTCGCCATGTGCATCCAGATAGCTGGGGGCCGCACAGATCACCCGTCGCACGCTGCCCACCCGCACAGCCTGCAACGATGAGTCGGGCAGCTCGCCGATGCGCACGGCCACATCCACGCCCTCGTCCGTCAGGTTCACGACCCGATCCAGAAACCAGCACGCCGCGGTGACCTCGGGATAGCGCT
>RXJO01000437.1 GCA_003987795.1 Curvibacter sp. | reverse complement strand
GCAGCCAGTAGTGTTTGCCGTCGGTGTCGGCGTAGCCGAAGTGCACCAGGCTCAACAGGTAGCGGCGTGCCGCGGTGCGGGTCAGCCCGGCCAACTCACCCGCCTCGGTGGCGGTCAGGCGGGGGTGTTCGTCTGAAAAAGACTCCAGCACGCGCAGGCCTTTTCCCAGGCCTTCTATCAGGTGCTGGCGGTCGATGGCGGGGGGCTGACTCATCAGGGTGACCTCCGGTGAAACCCCTATTGTGATTCATTGGCGCACAGTCGCGTTCGATCATCGCACGCGTTGAGGGGGCCGGGTCTGGTGTTTCAGGGGCTCGCCACCTACATTCGCCTCCACCCCGAAGCGGCTTGACGGCCGCCTCGACGTGTCAGGGCCCTGGCGTGCGAGCACGCGGTGCCCCAGAACGGCATTCGACAACACAACCGACGATTGGAGACATCCATGTCTGATCAAAAAGCCGCGAAACACGGCTTGCAACAAACCAAGAAAGCGACCGCCAGCGGCTGGATCGGCTCGGTGCTGGAGTATTACGACTTCTTCATCTACGCCACCGCCGCCTCGCTGATCTTCCCGCAGATCTTCTTCCCCTCGGGCAACCCGACCGTGGCCATCGTGGCCTCGCTGGCCACTTACGGCGTGGGCTACGTGGCCCGCCCCATCGGGGCCTTCTTCCTGGGCCATTGGGGCGACACCCATGGCCGCAAGCAGGTGCTGGTGCTGTGCATGTTCCTCATGGGGATCTCGACCATGGCGGTGGGCCTGCTGCCCACCTATGACCAGATCGGCCTGTGGGCGCCTGCCCTGCTGGTGCTGATGCGCCTGATCCAGGGCTTTGCGGTGGCCGGCGAGATCTCGGGCGCCAGCTCGATGATCCTGGAGCACGCTCCGTTGGGTCGGCGTGGCTATTACGGCAGCTTCACCTTGCAAGGTGTGCAGGCCGGCCAGATCCTGGCCGCCGCCATCTTCCTGCCGCTGGCCTACTACCTGCCCAGTGAGCAGTTCAACAGCTGGGGCTGGCGGGTGCCTTTCCTGCTGAGCTTCATCGTCATCATCGTGGGTTACTACATCCGCCGCGAAGTCGAGGAAACCCCGGTGTTCGCCGAAGAGGCCAAACAGGGCGCCGTGCCTCGTGCCCCGATCGTGCAGGCCTTTGCAGAGAGCGGTCCCAACATGCTGCGCGTGGTCTGTATGGCCCTGATGAACGTGATTCCCGTGGTCACCACCGTGTTCGGCGCCGCCTATGCGGTGCAGCCGGGCTATGGCATCGGCTTCGACAAGAGCGTCTACCTGTGGATCCCGGTGCTGGGCAACATCGTGGCCGTGCTGGTGATTCCTTTCGTGGGCAATCTGTCCGACCGCATCGGCCGCCGTCCTCCGATCATTGTGGGTGCGCTCGGTGCCGGCCTGCTGTCGTTCGTCTACCTGTACGCCATCAGCACCAAGAACGTGCCCCTGGCTGTCGCGATGTCGCTGCTGATGTGGGGTGTGGTGTACCAGGGCTACAACGCCGTGTTCCCCAGCTTCTACCCCGAGCTGTTCCCGGCCCGCACCCGTGTCACGGCCATGGCCATTTCGCAGAACATCGGCACCATGTTCACCGCCTTGCTGCCGGCCCTGTTCGCCGCTGTGGCGCCACCCGGTGCCGCCGACATCCCGACCACCGTGGGCGCCATTGCGCTCGGCGTCACCGTGATCGCCTCGTTGGCAGCGTGGTCGGCCCGCGAGACCTTCCGCCTGCAGACCAAGGACCTGGGCAAGCCTGATGCAGTGCCGGTGCCGGCTGCCGAGTACGACCAGGCACGGGCCCAGGCACTGGCCAAGGCCAAGTCCTGATTCCCCCGGGAGGCAGCGCCTGTCCAACGACGGCGCAGCCTCCATTCGACACCCCATCGCCCCCGAATCGACATGCCCATCAGCGGAAAAACCCGACTCATCGCCCACATCGGCTATCCCACCGAGAGCTTCAAGGCGCCCATGATCTACAACCCCTGGTTCGAGCAGCAGGGCATCGATGCGGTGGTGGTGCCCATGGGGGTGAAGGCCGACGACTACCGTGACACGCTGCAGGTGCTGCGTCGTTTCACCAACCTGCATGGCGCCCTGATCACGATGCCGCACAAGGTGGTCACGCTGGACCTGGTCGACGAGGCCACGCCGACGGCGCGCATCGCGGGCGCCTGCAACGCGCTCCTGTTGCGCCCCGACGGCAGCCTGCTCGGCGACCAGTTCGATGGTGCCGGCTTTGTTCGCGGTGTGGAACGCAAGGGCTTCGCCTTGGCTGGCCGGCGTGTGCTGGTGTCGGGTTGCGGTGGCGTGGGGTCGGCCATTGCCGCGTCACTGGCGGCTGCCGGCGTGGCCGACATCGCCCTGTTCGATTTCAACACGGCCGCCTGCGAGGCCTTGGCCGGGCGCCTGCGCGCCCACTACCCAGCGCTGCGCGTAAGCACGGGCTCGAACGACCCGGCGGGCTTCGAGCTGATCGTCAATGCCACCCCTCTGGGCATGAAAGACGGCGACCCTTTGCCCTTCGACATCGATCGCATCGCCCCCGGTACCTTCGTGGGCGAGGTGGTGATGAAGCAGGCCTACACGCCCTTGCTGCAGGCCGCCATGGCCAAGGGCTGCCCGGTGCAACTGGGCACCGACATGCTGTTCGAGATGATCCCGGCCTACCTGGAGTTCTTCGGCTTCGGCAGTGCGACGCCTGAGCAATTGCGCGCGGTGGCGCAGATCCAGTATTGAAGGATCAGGCCGGGGGCAGCCCCTTCAGCTCAAGCCAAAATGTTTGAGTTGCTTTTGTGATTGGCCTTCAAATCTGATCGGCTCACCGAAAGTCCGGGACTCAAAGTTCAGCATCGTCGTCGCCAAGGACCGTCTCGTAGTCCTGCCCACCATAGAAGATGTCAATGATTGACACCACGTCGGTGTCGACGTCGAAGGCGATGACCGCCCGCTTCTTGTAGTTCGTGATGCGCAGGCCGGGCCGCACGTCGTCACGCGAAGTCCCCCGAAGGGGAAATGTGCGCAGGCTTTCGCAGTAGCTGACGATGGCCTCGGTGTATCGGGCCGCCACCTCAGGCGATGCGGTCCGAGCGATGTAGTGGTAGAGCTCGGCAAGTTGCTCCAGGGACTCTGGACTGAAAAGGACGCGATGGGTCATCGCGATTCATCACGCTTTGGCGTGTTCTGCGGCCAGGCGGGCGCGTACCTGGTCCACAGTCAGTGCGCGGGATGGATCGGTTTTCAAATTGTCGTAGGCTTGACCCACTTGCTGATGGAGCCAGCTCTCCACAGCCCGATCACGCGCCATCAGAGCCCGAAGTCCCTCGCGCAACACTTCGCTCTCGCTGGCGTACTCGCCACTGCGCACCCTGGCCTTCACCAGGTCCGCCATATCGTTGGGCAAGGTGATGCTCATCTGCTGGGTGGTACGCATCGCGCTTTCTTTCAAGATCAGTAGGATTTAATCCTATGACCATGAAGACACCGTGTCCAGCATACCCAGGATGACGGTGAGCCATCTACTTGCTTTACAAGGGCCGCGCACGGGTCGTGCTCGAGATTGTTTCCGCCTCCCGAGTGGTCGTCGGGTATGAACGGTGATTCCTCTGAAGTCCAGGGGGTTGCCGATCTCACACCGTGTGCAGCGCCATCAACAAACCGCTGACCGTGAAAAACGAGGCCACGGTGGCGGCCAGCAGGGCGGTGGCGGCGGTGTCTTCCTCGCCGTAAGCCTGGGCCAGGATGGTGTAGATGCCCATCATGGGCATCGCGGCGCTCAGCACCGCGGCCAGCTTGAGTTGCGGGTCCATCGGCACCAGTCCGATGAAGGGCAGCGCGGAGGCTGCCACCAGGACCGCCAGCGGGTGCAGCAGCAGTTTCCCCGCCACGATGGGGGCCACCCGGCGCAGCAGGCTGCCCAACGACAGCCCGGTCAAGGTGCCTCCGATCACGAACAGCGACAGGGCGCTGCTGGCCTGGGCAAACAGGCCCACGCTGCGCTCCAATGCGGTCGGCAGGTGCAAGCCCGACAGCGACACCGCGAAACCCAGCAGCAGGCCGATCACCATCGGGTTGGTGATCAGGCGCCGGCCGGTGTCCGTCAGCATGTGGCGCCAGCCTGTGGCGTGGCCGCGCGCGCGCTCGGCCATGGCCAGCAGCATCGGAATCATCAGGGCGTTCTCTACCACCATGTTCAGGGCCAGCGCCACACCGGCCACCGGGGCGAGGGTCAGCACCAGGATCGGAAAGCCCACGAAGCCGCTGTTCGAGCACGACATGCCCATGGCATAGCAGGTGCTCTGCAAGGCGTTGTGCCGGCCGAACCGGCGCCACGCGGCGTAGCCCAGGCCCATGGTCACCAGCGAGCCCGCCAGGTAGGCCACCAGGTAGCTGGTGTTGAGGATCTCACCGATGGGGCGCTTGGCCAGGGCGTTGAACAGCATGGCCGGCAAGGCCAGGTTGACCACGAACTTGCCGAACAGGCGCATGTCGGGTTTGCTGAACAAACCCGCGCGCGTGGTGAAGAAGCCCAGAGCGATGGCGATGTAGATGGGGCCGGTGATGGCCAGGATGTCGAGCATGTTGAACGCTGAAAACAGCTCAGCGCCCGCGGCCTTCGACCGGCGGGCGCTGAGCGGGTCGGGGAAGTATCAGGCCGCCGCCCGGCCGCCCGAAGGCGGCCTGCAGCCCCCTCGGGGGGCAGGGCGCGACACGAAGTGCGCGGCCGTGGGGGTCATTTCCCAGGCCGCCGCCCGGCCGCCCGAAGGCGGCCTACAGCCCCCTCGGGGGGCAGGGCGCGACACGCAGTGCGCGACCGTGGGGGTCATTCAGACTCGGGCTTGTTGTACGGCTGACACGGCCGCGCGCAAAGCCAGCAAATAGCTGTCCACGCCGAAGCCGCAGATCTGGCCCTTCACGATCTCGGCAAACACCGAAACGTGGCGGAATGCCTCGCGCGCATGGATGTTGGACATGTGCAACTCGACCACCGGCACGGTCAGGATGGCCAGCGCATCGCGGATGCCGTAGCTGTAGTGGGTCCAGGCGCCGGCGTTGATCAGCACTGCGTCCATGCCTTCTTCGTAGGCCTGGTGAATGCGCTCGCACATGGCACCTTCGTGGTTGGTCTGGAAGCTGACCACTTCAGCGCCCAGTTCGCGGCCCAATGCTTGCAATTGGCCGTCGATCTGTTCGAGCGTGATGGTGCCGTACTGCTTGGGGTCGCGCTTGCCGAACATGTTGTGGTTGATGCCGTGCAGCATGAGGATCTTCATCGCTTGTCTTTCTGTGTTGCTTGAAACGGGTGGTGATCAGGAGGCTTCAATGGAGTTCGACCGTGCCGCCGTCGGCGGCGGCGCGGGCGATGGCCTCGGTCACCCGCAGGTTGGCCAGGCCGTCGCGCGCGCTCACCAGGGGGGGCACCTCACCACGCACCACGGCTCCGAAATGCGCCATCTGCTGCACGATCGGATCGTCGCGCACCAGACCCACCACCCCCACTTCGAAAGGCTTCCACCAGGAGGCCTCGCCGCTGCGGGGGTAGGTTTTGAGCCGCATCGTCGGAACCGACAGGCTGCCCTGGGTGCCGGTGATGACGTAACAGTCCTCGTCATCGTAACTTGGATAGGCCTTGTTTTCCTGCGAGGTCTGCTCCCAACTGCGCGCACAGGCCGCGGTGTCGGACAGCATGAAGCTGCCCAGCACGCCGTTGGCGAAGCGCAGGTTGATGCTCACCGTGTCTTCCACCGCGTGGCCGCGCACCGCGTTCGAGGCCAGCGCCTGCACTGCCGCCACCTCGCCGCACAGCAGGCGCAGGTTGTGCACCTCGTGGATCAGGTTGAGCAGGATGGGGCCGCCACCGGGCTCGCGCCGCCAGGGACCTTCCTCGAAGTAGCGGGCCGGCTTGAAGAAGGTGGCGCTGCCCATCACCGCCACCAGGCGTCCCAGGGTGCCGGCCTGCACCAACTCGCGGGCCTTGGCCATGATGGGGCTGTGGGCCCGGTGGTGGCCGATCAACAACCGGCCTCCGGTGGCGTCCACGCGCTCGACCAGGCTGAGGGCTTCGGCCACGCTGGGGGCAATCGGCTTTTCCAGCAGCACGGGCAGACCTGCCGCCAGGCACTGCAGGGCCTGCGGCACATGCAAGGTGTTGGGCGTGGCCAGCACGATGCCATCGGGCCGGTCATGGTGCAGCAGTTCTTCCAGGCTGGGATAGTGCGCCGCCCCTGCCGCTGCCGCCAGGGCGGCTGCGGTAGGGGCGGGGTCGACCACGGCACTCAGGCGGGCGCCCGGGGTCTGTTGCAAGGCGGCCATGTGGGCCTGGCCAATGTAGCCGGCGCCGGCCACGGCGATGCGCAAGTGATGGTTCATGGTGTCTCGGTTTCGGAGGGGTCTTCAAGCGCCGGCCCGCTGACGATAAAACGATCGAGTCAATTCACAATGCGCTTGGATTTGCATTCACAATTTCCTGATGGTGAATAAAGATTGGGATCTGACGGACCTGCAGGTGTTCTGTCTCGCCGCCCGGCGCGGCAGCTTTGTGGGGGCGGCCACAGAGCTGGGCATTTCGCCGGCCTATGTGACCAAGCGCATTGCCGGGCTCGAGCGCGCGCTGGGCGTGACGCTGTTCCACCGCACCACGCGCCGGGTGCTGATCAGCGAAGCGGGTGAGGCCGCCTATGCCTGGGCCCGGCGGGTGCTGGATACGGCAGGTGAATGGCATGCCCAGGGGCCCGCCACCGGTGCAGCACTGGCGGGCTCGCTGCGCATCGCCACCAGCCTGCGCCTGGGACGCAACCACCTCTCACCCATCCTCGCCAGGCTGTCCGACCAGCACCCTGCGCTGGAACTGTGGCTGGAGCTGGTAGACCGGCGCATCGATTTGCTGGACGAGGGCTTTGACATCGACATCCGCATGGGCGAGGTGAGCGAGCCGCACCTGATCGCCCACCCCATCCTGCCCAGCGCACGGGTGCTGTGCGCGGCACCGGCCTACCTGTCGCGGCGCGGGGCGCCGCGTCACCTTGCCGACCTGGTGCAGCACGACTGCCTGCTGTTTCGCGAGCGTCACCAGAGCTTTGGTGTGTGGCGTCTGGAGGGGCCCCGCGGGCCCGAGACCGTCAAGGTCACCGGCACCCTGGGATCCAACCACAGCGACGTGGTCAACCACATGGCTCTGGCTGGCAAGGGCATCGTGCTCCTGTCGAGCTGGGATGTGCACGAACAACTGCGCCATGGCAGCCTGGTGCGTGTGCTGCCGGAGTACCGTCAGAACGCCGATGTCTGGGCCGTCACGGCTGCGCGGGCCCAGCAGTCGCCCAAGCTGCGCCGCTGCCTGTCCTTTCTGGTGGACGAGTTGCGCTCCGGTCCGAACGCCTTGCACACCTTCACCACCTGACGGGGTGGCTGGTTCATGGTTGAAGTTGGAATGATTTTCAAAAATGGAATAAGATTCCATAAATTGAATTCATGCCACGCTCACCCATGTCTGCGCTTTCGACCTTTCTCATGCTCCGCCGGTTGACGGCCGGTCGGGCATCGGGCTGCGCAGCCCGGGTGTCGTGCAGGGAGGCGCTGTCGCGCCTGCCTTTCTTTTTCGGAGCCCGCTGGTACAGCAGCGCCTGAGCCCGGGCCGATCTGCTCCCTTCCTTCCTGGACCTGCCGCGTGGTCGCCGTGTCGCCGCGTGATGGTCTGCTGTTGCCCGAATCTGAAAGAACCCCATGGATTTCGCCCTCAATGACGAACAGAAGATGATGATCGACACCGTGCGTCGATTCATCGCCGAAGAACTGCAACCCCTCGAAGACGAGGTGGAGCAGCAGGGCTTTCTGGCTCCCGACAAGGCCCGTGCCGTGCACGACAAGGCCAAGGCCCTGGGCCTGTATGGCCTCAACATCCCGGCCGAGCATGGCGGCGGCGGCCTGGGCGTGGTGGACCGCATCCTGTGCGAGGAGCAGTTCGGCCACACCAGCGACATCCTGATCCGCCGTGCCTTTGGCAACATCTACGAACCGCTGCTCAAGTGCCAGGGCGAACAGGTCGAGCGCTGGCTGCGTCCCACGGTGCGCGGCGAGCGCACCTGCGCGATTGCCATCACCGAGCCCGGCGCCGGCTCGGACGCCCAGGGCATCCGCACCCATGCCCGTCGCACCGCCAGCGGCTGGGTGCTCAATGGCAGCAAGCACTTCATCAGCGATGGCGAGTGGAGCGATTTCTTCCTGGTCTCGGCCAAGACGGGTGAGCGCGAAATCTCGATGTTCATGGTCGACAAGGGCCTGCCCGGCTTCACGGTGGGCAAGGACCAGAAGATGATGGGCCTGCGTGGCACGCCCCACGTCGAGCTGTTCTTCGACAACGTGCCGCTCGAACCCGTCACGTTGCTGGGGGAGCAGGGCCAGGGCTTCAAGCTGGCCATGGGGGCGCTGAATGTGGTGCGCCTGGCCCAGGTCGGTGCGCGTGCCGTGGGCAAGGCCAGTCATGTGCTCGAAAAAATGGTCGACTACGCCACGCAGCGCCAGCAGTTCGGCCAAGCCATCGGCGACTTCCAACTGGTCCAGCAGATGCTGGCCGACAGCGTGATCGAAATCAACGCTGCGCGCTGGATGGTGCTGCACGCGGCCTGGCAGCTTGACCAGGGCCTGGACGCCCGCGAAAGCATCGCCCAGGTCAAGGTGCATGCCGCCGAAACCCTGGGGCGTGTGGTCGACCGTGCCGTGCAGGTGTTCGGCGGCATGGGCTTCTGCAAAGAGCTGCCGATCGAGCGCTACTACCGCGATGCCCGCATCTACCGCATCTTCGACGGCACCAGCGAGATCCACCGCACCGTGATCGCGCGCAGCGTGCTCAAGAAGGGCGCCCCCCTGTTCGATTTGCACCGCTGAGGCCCGGCATGAGCGAACACAACGCATCCAAATTCGTGAGCGCGGCCCAGGCCGCAGCGCTGATCCGTGACGGCGACACCGTGGGCCTCATGGGCGGCGGTGGCGGCCTGATGGAGGCCACCTGCCTGTTCGAGGCCGTGCAGGCCCGCTTTCTGGCCAGCGGCGCACCGCGCGAGCTCAGCGTGGTGCATGCCCTGGGCATCGGTGACAAGAAGAGCAAGGGCATGAACTGCTTTGCCCAC
>RXJO01000433.1:304-9046 GCA_003987795.1 Curvibacter sp. | reverse complement strand
TTCGCTCAGGCCCGCTCACCTGCGCCAGGATGGGTGGCCACCCACTGACGCCACATCTCGGCCATGGGTGCCGGGCGCCCGAACAGATAGCCCTGACCCAAGGTGCAGTTGAGCGACCTGAGCAAATCGGCCTGCTCCTCGGTTTCCACCCCTTCGGCGATGGCCGGCACCTGCAGGCTGTGGGTGATGTCGATGAAGGATTTGAGGATGGCGGCGCTGCGCGCATTGCCTTGGGCTGCCACCAGGAAGCTGCGATCGATCTTGATCTCGGTGAAAGGGAACTTGTTCAGGTAAGAAAGCGAGGAGTAGCCCGTACCGAAATCGTCCAGGGCCAAGCCCACGCCCAGGGACTGCAGCTCGCCCAGCGTGGCCCGCATCACCGGGTCATCCTCGACCAGCAGGCTCTCGGTGATCTCGACCACCAAGGCCCGGGCCGGCAGTGCGCTGCGATCGAGCACCTCACGCACACGGTCGATGAAGTCGGCCTGCACCAACTGCCGTTGCGAGACATTCACGTGCACGACGAAGCCCTCGCCCAGGGCATGCTCCTGCATCAACCGGGCCACCTCGACAGCGGCCTGGCGCATCACCCAGTGCCCCAACTCGACGATCAGACCAGACTCTTCGGCCAGCGGGATGAACTGGGCCGGGCCGATGGCACCGCGCTGCGGGTGCCGCCAGCGCAGCAAGGCTTCCAATCCGCAAAGCGCGCCATTCTCGAGGCTGACCAGGGGTTGGAAATGGACCTGGAATTGCCCCTGGGCCAAGGCCACATGCATATCGGCCGTCAATTCGGCCGCCAGGCGGTTGCGCTCCAGCAGCGATTCATCGAAATCGACCCGCTGGCCGCGCTCACCCGACTTGGCCTTCTGCAGCGCGGCACTGGCAAAGCGCAGCAGATCGCGTTCAAACTCGACCCCGCTGGCCTGGGCACTGACCACGCCCAGGCTGGCCCCCACCAGCACTTCGTCGGTATCGGTCTGGAAAGGCTCGTTGAAACAGCCTCGCAGGCTACGGATGCAAGACTCCGTGGCAGGCCGATCCTCCGTGCCAGGCAACACCACGAGGAACTCGTCCCCCGACACCCGACCGACCAAGGCCTCAGCCGGGCAGGTCGAACGCAGGCGCACCCCGATCAGGCGCAACAGCTCATCGCCGGCTCTCGGCCCGAGCGAGGCATTGACCGCCCGGAACCGGTCCACGCCGAACAGCAGCACAGTGACCGGACGCCGCTCAGTCCAACGGCAGGCGGCCATCAGCCCCTCGCGATTGGGCAGGCCGGTGACGGCGTCCAGCAAGGCCATGTCGTGCAACTTGCCCAACTGGGCACGGATGCGCTGTGACATGGCGTTGAAGGCCTCGGTCAGGGTGGCGATCTCATGGATGCGGCTGGGCTCGACCACGGCCGGTGGGGCCTCGGGACCGGCCTCCAGCAGGGTGGCCACACTGGCGGCCTGACGGATCGGCTGGGCGATGCGGCGCAGAACCAGCAGGCCCACCAGCAGACCGGCCCCCGACAGCGCCAGCACCAGCACCAAGGCCAATTGGGCGTTCTCGCGGGCCTGCACGTTGAGGTCGGACTCCGCCACCAGCGCCACCAGGCGCCAGTTCAGGCCGCGCTCGTCATGCAACTGGGTGCTGCGGCCAAAATAGCGCTGACCGCCCTGCTCGACGCTGAAGTCCGCAGCGTCGGCCCCGGCAAGCGTGGCCAGCGCCGCATAGCTGGCCTGCACCAGCGGATGATGACTCTGCGCAGCCTTCAGGATCTGGCCCTGGGTGTCAGGCCGGGCCTCTTCGGCATGGGAGTGCGCCAGCATGCGGCCCTGAGGGTCCACCACATAGGCCAAGGCTGAGGGGTGTTCCCGCATCAACGGCAATTGCTGCAGCAGGGCCGACAGGTCGCCGAGGGACACATCGGTCCCCAGCACCCCCAGCAAACGTCCATCGGCTTGCCGCACCGGCGTGGTGGCGGAAATCGAGGTGGAGTCGCCAAAGCTCGAAACATAGACCTCTGTCCAGCGGGGCTTGCCCAAGCGTGCCGCAGGGGTGTACCAGGGCCGTTGCCGCGGGTCGTAGCGCTGGATCACGGCCTGCTCGGCGCCCGTTTCGGTGTCGTAGCTGATCAGGCGTTGAGCCGTTCGGCGGTCTTTGAGAAAGGTCTGCAGACGCCCGTCGGGGCCGATCTTGATACCAAAGAAATCCCCTTGCTCCGTGCCCAGCTGGATCATGCCGACCTGTGGGAAATGAGGACGGTAGACCGACTTGAAATGGCCACTGAAAAGGGTCTGGACGGACGCCATGTCCCCTTCACGGGCCAGATCCTGACGCGCCAGCAAATCCGCCATGCTGAGTTGCAGCGTGAAGATGACATTGAGGTGGCTGACCACCTCGGCACGCATGTGATCGCTGGTGGCGAACAACAGGTTGCGACCGCTGGCCTCGATGAGACGGCTTGATGTCAGGCGCTGAGCCCCGATGAGAATGCCGATCGCGATCAGCAGCACGCCCCCAAAGGGCAGTGCCAGCGCGACCCACAAGGGCATCCTCCATCTGGACATGTCAACTCCTAGAACCCGGTGTCACCCGACAAGGAACACCGGAAGGCCCGATACTAACCAATGAGCCTGCTCGGAACGCACTTTTCTCATTTTCGTGCGAGACAGGCTCCAGGCCGGCAGCAGCCCCCATCGAGGGCCAGACGACTCAGTGCGCCTGGTCCCAGTTGGCGCCCACGCCCACCTCCGCCAGCAAAGGCACCTGCAGGCTGGCCACACCGGCCATGACGGCAGGAATGGCCTGGCGAAGCCAGTCCAGTTCGGACTCGGGCAGCTCGAACACCAGTTCGTCATGAACCTGCATGATCATGCGGGTGCCGCGCTGTTCGGCATCGAGCAACTTCTGCACCTGCACCATGCTCATCTTGATCAGATCGGCCGCCGTGCCCTGCATGGGGGCGTTGATGGCTGCACGTTCGGCACCGGCTCGGCGCGGGCCATTGGGTGAATTGATCTCGGGCAGGTACAGGCGGCGGCCGAACACCGTCTCGACATAGCCCTGGGACTTGGCCTGCGCTCGCGTATCGTCCATGTAGCGGCGCACGCCCGGGTAGCGCTGGAAATAGCGGTCGATGTAGGCGGCAGCGGCCTTGGTCTCGATGCCCAGACTCTTGGCCAGGCCGAAGCTGCTCATGCCGTAGATCAGGCCGAAATTGATGGTCTTGGCGTAGCGGCGTTGTTCGGTGCTGACCTGCTCCAGGGCGACACCGAAGACCTCGGCCGCGGTGGCGCGGTGCACGTCCAGGCCCTCGCGAAAGGCGTTCAGCAGGGCCTCGTCACCACTGAGGTGGGCCATGATGCGCAGCTCGATCTGCGAGTAATCGGCGCTGGCGATCAGGTGCCCGGCCGGGGCCACAAAGGCCTCGCGCACCCGACGGCCCTCGGCCGTGCGGATCGGGATGTTCTGCAGATTGGGGTCGTTGCTGGACAGGCGCCCCGTCACGGCCACGGCCTGAGCGTAGTGGGTATGCACCCGCCCATCGCGCGGTGAAGCCATCTGGGCCAGTTTGTCGGTGTAGGTGCTCTTGAGCTTGGACAGGCTTCGGTGCTCCAGGATGCGGGCCGGCAGCGGGTAATCCTCGGCCAGCTTCTCAAGCACCTCTTCGTCGGTGCTGCGCGCACCGGTGGCGGTCTTCTTGATCACCGGCAGGCCCAGCTTGTCGAAGAAGATCTCGCCCAATTGCTTGGGGCTGCCCAGGTTGAAAGGCTGGCCGGCGATCTCATAGGCCTCGTTCTCGAGCTGCAGGATGCGCTGGCCCAGCTCGTGGCTCTGCTGCTGCAAGGTGGGCGCATCGATCAGCACGCCGTTGCGTTCGATGCGGTAGAGCGCCTCGCTGCTGGCGATCTCCAGCTCGTAGATCTCGCGCAGGCGCGGCAGGGCCTGCAACTGCGGCCACAGCACCCGGTGCACGGCCAGCGTCAGGTCAGCGTCCTCGCAGGCGTACTGCGACGCCCGGTCGATGGCCACCTGGCTGAACGGGATCTGGTGCACGCCTTTGCCGCACAGGTCTTCATAAGTCAATCCGCTGCGCCCCACATGGCGCTCGGCCAGGCTGCTCAGGCCATGGGGCTTGTGCACCTCCAGCACGTAGCTTTGCAGCATGGTGTCGTGCACATAGCCCTGCACCTCGATGCCATGGTTGGCAAACACATGGCGGTCGTACTTGATGTGCTGCCCCAGCTTGGGCCGGCTGGCGTCCTCCAGCCAGGGCTTGAGGCGAGCCAGCACCTCGTCGCGCGGCAATTGGGCCGGGGCGTCGGGGTAGTCATGGCCCAGCGGCACGTAGGCCGCCGCGCCCTCATGCACGCTGAGGCTGAGGCCGACGATCTCGGCGCGCATCGCATCCAGGGAGGTGGTTTCGGTGTCGATGGATGTCAGCTCGGCGGCCTGCAGCAGGCCCAGCCAGTGCTCAAATGCCGGCCAGTCGAGCACGGTGTCGTAATGCTCATTGACCGCTGGCGGCGCCTCGTCCACCGGGGCTGGTTCGGCGAACAGGTCACCGGTGCCGCCGTCATCCGCAGGCGCTGTGGCCGGCTTGGACGCCGCTTTGGACGCCGCTGCCTCGGTTGCAGCGCCGCCGCCCAGAGAGCGGGCCAGCCCCTTGAAACCGTACTGTTCGTAAAAGACGCGCAAGGGCTCGGTCTCGGGGGCCCGCAGCGCGAGACTGGAAAAGTCGGGCAGCCCCGGCACCCAGGCCTGCAGATCGCAGTCGGTCTTGATGGTGACCAGGCGCCGCCCGGTGGGCAGCCAGTCCAGGGTGTTGCGCAGGTTTTCGCCCGCCACGCCCTTGATCTCACCGGCGCGCGCCATCAGGGCGTCGAGCGAGCCGTACTCGCCCAACCACTTGGCCGCCGTCTTGGGGCCGACCTTGGGCACGCCCGGCACGTTGTCCACCGTGTCGCCCACCAGGGTCTGGAAATCGATCATCAACGAGGGCGGCACGCCGAACTCGGCGGTGACGCCGGCCACATCGCGCTTCTTGCCGTTCATGGTGTCGATGATGGTGATGCGCTCGTTCACCAGTTGCGACAGGTCCTTGTCGCCGCTGGACACCACCACCGTCAGCCCCTCGCGGGCCGCGCCCACGGCCAGGGTGCCGATCACGTCGTCGGCCTCGACGCCGGGTACATCGAGCACGGTCCAGCCCATCAGACGAACCACCTCGTGGATGGGCTCGATCTGACTGCGCAGGTCGTCGGGCATGGGCGCTCGCTGGGCCTTGTACTCGGGGTAGATCTCGTCACGGAAGGTGGGCCCCTTGGCGTCGAAGATGCAGACGGCGTAATCGGCCGGTACCCCCTTGCGCAGGCTCTGCATCATGTTGATCATGCCGCGGATGGCACCGGTGGCCGGGCTGCCAGGATCGCCCGGCACGGCCCGCAGGTCGGGCATGGCGTGAAAGGCGCGGTAAAGGTAGCTGGAGCCATCCACCAGCAGCAGGGTGGGCGCGGTGTCGGCGGCCGCTGCAGAGGCGGGCGATGGCGCGTCGGTGGCTGGGGTGGGCTGGTCGGCTGGGGCGCTGGATTCGTCTTGCATGGATGCGATTGTGCATTGCCTACAATCAAGTCCATGCGCGCCCTAACCCTTTCTCTCATTTACCCGCTGGCTGCCGCGGCAGCCCTCCTGTGCGCCCCGCTGGCGCGGGCCCAGGCACCTGCTCCAGCCACGCCAGCGGCCGCAGCGGCCCCCGCCGCCCCCGCCGCCCTGAAAGGCGACCAGCGCATCCAGCACATCCATGTCGAAGACAGCGGCAGCAAGGTGGATGAGGTGCGCTATGGCGGCCATACCCAGAGCGTGACCGTGCAGCCCAAAGGCAGCCAGTTGCCCGAGTACGAAGTGCTGTCCAACGATGGCTCGCGCGCCCGCCCCCTGACCCTGGAGGGCAACAACGGCCCGCTGGGACAGCGCGTGTGGAACGTGTTCAAGTTCTGAAACCCATTTTTCCGACCGATGGCTGTATTTACCGAAGTGTCTCGCGAAGAGGCACAAAAACTCATGCGTCGCCTCAACCTGGGCGAGCTGACCGAGCTGCGTGGCATCGAGGGCGGCATTGAAAACACCAACTATTTCGCCAGTGCCGAAAACGAGGGGGTGGTCCACCACTATGTGCTGACGCTGTTCGAGCGCCTGACCGCAGAGCAGTTGCCCTTCTACCTGCACCTGATGAAGCACCTGGCCCAGGCCGGCATTCCGGTGCCCGACCCTCAGCCCGACGCCAAAGGCGAGGTGCTGCATCAGGTGTGCGGCAAGCCGGCCGCCGTGGTCGACCGCCTTCAGGGCAAGAGCCAGTTGGCGCCGCAGCCGGTCCATTGCGCGGCCGTGGGTGACATGCTGGCCCGCATGCACCTGGCCGGGCGCGACTACGGGCGCCAGCAACCCAATCTGCGCGGCCTGCCCTGGTGGAACGAGACCGTGCCGGTGGTGTTGCCCTACCTGGAGCCGGCGCAGGCCGAGCTGCTGAAGGCGGAACTGGCTTTCCAGAACCACACCGCCGCCTCAGCCGACTACGCCGCCCTGCCGCGGGGCCCGGTGCACGCCGATCTGTTTCGCGACAACGTGATGTTCGATGGCGAGCGCCTGACCGGCTTCTTCGACTTCTACTTTGCCGGCGTGGACACCTGGCTGTTCGATGTGGCCGTCTGTCTGAACGACTGGTGCATCGATCTGGGCACCGGGCGCCATGACATCGCCCGTGCGCAGGCCTTTGTCGAGGCCTATGCCGCCGTGAGGCCGTTCACTGCTGCCGAACGGACGCTGTTCCCGGCCCTGTTGCGGGCGGGTGCCCTGCGCTTCTGGATCTCACGGCTGTGGGATTTCCACCTGCCGCGCGAGGCTGCCATGCTCAAGCCCCACGACCCGACCCATTTCGAGCGGGTGCTGCGCGAGCGCATCGCTTCGCCGTGGCGCCCCTGAGCCCCCCATGAAACTCAACATCGTTCCCGCACGCACCGGCGTTCTGTGGGTCAAGCTGGGCATGAAGGCGTTCTTCAAGCAGCCCATCGCCCTGTCCGGCCTGTTCTTCATGTTCATGGCCGTGATCTCGATGTGCACCATCGTGCCCTGGATCGGCAGCGTGCTGGCCCTGGTGCTGATCCCCGGCGCCACGCTGGGCATGATGGCGGCAAGCCACGAGGCCTCACGCGGGCGCTTTCCCATGCCCACCATCCTGGTGACGGCCTTTCGGGCCGGCCATCAGCAGATGCGCTCGATGCTGGTGCTGGGCGCGCTCTACGCTGCCGGCTTCGTGGGCCTGCTGGGCCTGACGGCCTTGCTCGACGGTGGCCAGTTTGCCCAGCTGTACCTGGTGGGTGGGCGCATCAGCGCCGATCTGCTCAATGACGAGCGCTTTCTGGGCGCCATGTGGCTGTTCACCCTGGGCTACCTGCCCCTGTCGCTGCTGTTCTGGCATGCGCCAGCCCTGGTGCACTGGGACCATGTACCGCCGGTGAAAAGCCTGTTCTTCAGCCTGGTGGCCTGCTGGCGCAACAAGGGGGCCTTCACGATCTTCGGCGTGGCCTGGATGGGCGTGCTGACCACCGGCCTGTTGCTGGCCAGCGTGATCGGTGGGCTGCTGGGCCCGCTGATCGGCAGCACCCTGGTCATGGTGGCCATGCTGGTGCTGCTGGCCATGTTTTTCGCATCGCTGGTCTTCACCTTCCGCGACTGCTTCGCGCTGGAGGCGCCGGTGGTCGACACCAGCGCCTGAGCCGGCCCACCGGACGGCGCTCAGAGCTTGCTCACCCTCTCAAATCACGGTGAGTTTGGCCACGCTGAGCGCCAGCCACTTCACGCCGTGACGCGGGAAATTGACCTGGGCGCGGGCATCGTTGCCGCTGCCGTCCACCGTGAGCACCTGCCCCTCGCCAAACTTGTTGTGGAACACCTTCATGCCGGCGCGCAGGCCCTGCGGCGGCTCGGCCTTTTGCGGTGGCAGCGAGGCCGGGGCCGCCGCGGTGTAGGACGAGAAATCCGGCAGGCTGCTGCGCGAGCCGCCGAACGATGAACCGCCCCCCGAACGCGCTCCCCCCCCGAAACCGCCACCGAAGCCAGCGGCCGAAGGTGCCGAGAAGCCCTGCTGCTTGGGCGTGAGCCATTTCAAAGCCGTCTCGGGCAGTTCTTCAAAGAAGCGGCTGCGCAGGTTGTAGCGGGTTTGGCCATGCAGCATGCGGGTCTGCGAATGGCTGAGGTACAGGCGCTTGCGGGCCCGGGTGATGGCCACATACATCAGGCGCCGCTCTTCCTCCAGACCTTCGTAATCGCTCATCGAATTCTCGTGCGGGAACAAGCCCTCTTCGAGCCCGGTGATGAACACCGCATCGAATTCCAGCCCCTTGGACGAGTGCACGGTCATGAGCTGCACCGCATCCTGGCCGGCCTGGGCCTGGTTGTCACCGGCCTCGAGCGCTGCGTGGGTCAGGAAGGCGGCCAGCGGCGACAGGGTCTCACCGGTCTCCGCATCGGGCGGCAGCGGATCGTCGGCCTGGATCAGCGGGCGGCTCAGGTCAAGGCCCTGGCTCGCAGGTGATTGTGTCAGAGAGGCACTGAGCGTGGCCACCTGCTGCTCGGCCGACATGGCCACGGCGTCGCGGCCAAAGCCCTCCTGGGTGACAAAACTCTCGGCGGCGTTGACCAGTTCCTCGAGGTTCTCCAGCCGGTCGGCGCCTTCACGGTCGGCCTTGTAGTGCT
>RXJO01000433.1:0-147 GCA_003987795.1 Curvibacter sp. | reverse complement strand
GTCGGCCATCGCCGCGGAGAGGACGGAACGTCTCTCCGACGACGGGTTGCGCGACAGGGCTTGGTCGTCCTGGGACATGCGCGGGCGACGCTCGTTCCTCGAAAAAGGGAGAAAGCCAACCTGACACGCCGAGGTCGATCAGGCGGT
>RXJO01000364.1 GCA_003987795.1 Curvibacter sp. | reverse complement strand
AAGGCGATCCCGAGGCGATTGCGAACGATCCCCAGGTCAAGGCGGTGTACCTGGGCCACGGAGACGCCCATGGCTGAGTTGCTGAACGTCGAGAACCTGAGCGCCGGTTACGGCGAGGCGGTGGTGCTCAACGAGGTGTCGGTGCGTCTGGACGAGGGTCAGACCCTGGCCCTGCTGGGGCGCAACGGCACGGGCAAGACCACCTTCATGAACACCTTGGCGGGGGCCACGCGTCAGCATGCAGGCCGCATCACTTTGGGGGGGCAGGCCCTGAACCGGCTCAAGCCCCACGAGCGGGCCGCTGCCGGCATCGGTTGGGTGCCGCAAGAGCGCAACATCTTCAAGTCGCTCACGGTGCACGAGAACCTCACGGCAGTGGCCCGGCCTGGTCCCTGGACGCCCGCGCGGGCCTACCAGATGTTTCCGCGCCTGGCCGAGCGCCAGGGCAATCTGGGTACCCAGCTCTCGGGCGGAGAGCAGCAGATGCTGGCGGTGGCTCGCGCCCTGGTGCTGAACCCCCGGCTGCTTTTGCTGGACGAGCCGCTTGAGGGACTGGCACCCATCATCGTGGAAGAGTTGCTGCGCGCCATCCGCGCCATCACCCGCCAGGAGGGGCTGAGCGCGATCATCGTCGAGCAGCATCCGCAGGCCATCCTGGCGATCTCCGATGTGGCGGTGGTGCTGGACCACGGCACCGTGGTGCACCGTGACGCCGCCCAGGCCCTCAGTGACCAGCCGGAATTGCTCGATCAGTTGCTGGGTGTGGCGCGGCGCTGACAGACGGGGTGGTCATAGACCACGCTTTTCCACTCTTTACGGTTGACGATCGGCGCATGGCTGTGGACGGGTCGTATCATCCCCGCAGCGTTACAACCGAGGGTTTTCCCGTGTCCGATTGCATTGCGCGCCGTCAGGCGCTGGCTTCGCTCTGGGGGGCTGCACTGCTGGGCAGTGGCTCTGGCCTGGCTTTGGCCCAGGCTGCGGCTCTGCGTTTCTCAGGGGCCTATGGCGACGCCGTGTTCCACACCCAGAATCTGCGTCAGTTTGCGCGTCGGGTCGCCGAATTGGCGGGGGCACCGGTCGAGCTGGGGGTGAATTCGCAACTCAAGCCCATGGCTGAAGTCTTGCCTGCGCTGCAGAGCGGTGAACTCGCCTTCGGTGAGGTCCTGATGTCTTCCTATGGGGCCAAGTACCCGCTGCTGACCATCGATTCTCTGCCCTTCATCGTGCGGGGTTTCGACGATGCAGCCCACATGTGGGAGGCCTCGCGCAAGGCGGTGAGCGACGAGATGCTGACCCACGGCGTGCGCGTGCTGTACGCGGTGCCCTGGCCTGGCCAGGGCTTGTACAGCCGCACGGCGGTCAATCAGCTCAGCGATCTCAAAGGCCTGCGTTTCCGGGTCTATAACGACGCCACCAAGCGCCTGGCCGAGTTGTCGGGCGCCACCGCCACCACGATCGCCGCTCAAGACCTCTCCAAGGCCATCGAGGCGGGGCAGGTGGATGCCATGCTCACCTCCAGCACCACCGGCGTCGACAGCCAGGCCTGGAAGTACATGAAGTTCTTCGTCGATCTGCGTGCCTGGATTCCGAAGAACATGGTGTGCGTCAGCGAGAAGGTCTGGAGCGGCTTCAGCCCCGCCGTGCGCCAAAGCCTGCTGGAGGCCGCCAAGCAGGCCGAGACCCAGGGCTGGCAGATGGCCCGCAGTGCCGACGAGACGGCCAAGAAGCAGCTGGTCGAACAGCGTATCCAGGTGCTGCCGCCGAGTGCCGAATTGCGGCGAACCCTGGATCAGCTGGGCGAACGCTTCGGCCGCGAGTGGGCGCAGAAGGCGGGCATCAACAGCACCCAGGCCTTGCTGGGCTATTACGCCCGGCGGGGCGGTTGAGGCCGGCCCGGCCTCTCGTTCAGTCCAATTGCACGTTGGCGGTCTGAACCACTTTCGACCACTTGGCGGCTTCGGCCTGGATGAAGCTGCTGAACTGCTGGGGCGTGCCTGGGGCCGCTTCGGCGCCTTGATCCAGCATCTGCTGGTGCACGTCGGGCTGGTTCAGGATCTGGTTGATCTCGGCGTTGAGGCGGGCCACCAGTTCGGGTGGGGTGGCTGCGGGCGCCCACAGGCCGAACCACGAGGTGGCGTCGTAGCCGGGCAGGCCGCTTTCGGCGATGGTGGGCAGTTGCGGCAGGCTCGGAAAGCGGGCTGAGCCAGTGACCGCAATGGCCCGCAGGGCACCCGACTTGATGTGCGGCATGGCCGAGGGCAGGTTGTCGAAGCTGCAGGACGTCTGGCCGGCCAGCAGGTCGGCGATGGCGGGTGCGCTGCCCTTGTAGGGCACGTGCACCATGTCCACCTGGGCCATCTGCTCGAACAGCGCGCCCGCCAGATGGATCGAGGTGCCGTTGCCGGCCGAGGCATAGGTCACCTTGCCCGGGTGGGCCTTGCCATAGGCGATCAGCTCTTTCACAGTTTTATAGGGCTGGCTGGGGTGGACCACCAGCACATTGGGCACCTTGGCCACCAGGCCCAGCGGCGCGAAATCACGCGCCGGGTCGTAGGCCAGCTTCTTGTACAGGAACTGGTTGATCGAGTGGGTGCCGATGGTGCCCATCAGCAGGGTGTAGGCATCCGGTGCCGCCTTGGCCACCACGGCAGCGCCGATGCCACCGCCCGCGCCGGCCTTGTTGTCCACGATCACGGTGCCGCCCAGACGGTTGCCGAGGTGGCGGGCCATCAGTCGGCCCAGGATGTCGGTGGTGCCACCGGCGGCAAAGGGCACGACCACGGTCACCGGCTTGCCGCCCGGGTACTTGCTCTGGGCCAGGGCTGGCAGGGCGGTGCCCGTGCCGGCAGCGGTGGCCATGGCCAGCAGTTGCCGGCGATTCAGGAAGGGGTGGCTTGTCGTCATGCTTGTCTCTCGAAGGGGGAAGTCGCCCCGTGTCGACCGGCAGACGTCTGGTGGGCCCCGGGGCCGGCAGATTGTTGGTCAATAAAAGCGGCTTGACAATCGGAGGAAAAATTGACGGTCTGTCTTATGAAATTTGACAATGTCAGGGTTTGACTCGGGTCAAGCGGTGCTTGGGGCTGCGACAGACCTCTTGCCTCAGCCACTGGCCGCACGGCCGCAACGGGGCTGAGTGATGCGCCCGGGCGAGGGCGCGTCGGATGTTCAGCCCCTTGCGGTGCGGCCAGAGGTCAATTGACAGGGCTAAATTCGGATCGTATTCTGGCCTGACAGGATTCCCAGGAGTTGCCATGTCCCTCGCCACCCAGATCAAGCCGATCACCTACTTGAAGTCGAATGCCGCCGACATCGTCAAGGGGTTTTCTGTCAATCCCGAGCCCATCATCATCACCCAGAACGGTGAGGCCAGGATGGTGGTGATGGACATTGCCGAATACGAAAAACAGCAGGAAACGATGGCCCTGCTCAAGTTGTTGGCGCTGGGCAAGACCGAGTTCAAAGCGGGGAATTTCAGCGAGGCGAAAGACTTCCTCGACGAGATGGATGACCGGGCATGACGCATCGGGTCGTCGTTCTGGACCGCGCCAAAGATGATTTCAAAGACCTCAAGAAGTACGTCAGGCAGAACTTCGGCGAAGCCGTCTGGCGTACCGTCCACGGCGAATATCAGGTCGCTTTCCAGCGCATTCAGCAGGCACCGCAAGCCGGAAACCCCATTGAATGTTTGGCAGACCTGGGCATGACCCATGTCCGGTATGTCTTGGTTCGGCAAACCCGTCTGGTTTATGAGTTCGATGACAGTCTGGTCATCGTTCACATGTTCATCGGGACCCGGCAAGATTTCAGAGCCCATCTGCTCAAGCGTCTGTTGCGGGGGTGATGGCGCGCCGTTGCACGCGGGTGCTGGCTCACGCGGGGGCCGCGGTCGCAGGGGCGTGCGCCCGCACCAGGCAGTCGTGAAACAACTGCGCGGCCCGTCCCGGCTGGGGCGAGCGTCGCAGCAGGCTGACGAACTGGCATTCGTAATGCAGCGCTTCCGGCTGCACGGCCTGCATCAGACCTTGGCGCTCAAACGATTCGGCGTAGTGGTCGGGCAGAAAGCCCAGAAAGCGGCCCGACAGGATCAACGTCGCGATCGCCTCCTGGTCGAAGCCGGTGGCTCGGCGTGACAGGCGGGCCTGGTGGCTCAGTTCCATGTTGGGCGAGTGGTAGCCCAGGCCCGCAAAGTGCCAGCGGCGCAGGCTGTCCCAATCGAGGCTGCTGTGATCGGCCCCGAACAGGGGGTGGCGGGCGCCGCAGTACAAAAGCATCTTCTCGTTGAACAAGTCCGCGTACATCAGGCTGGGCGAGCTACGGTGGGCCGGGATCACACCCACCTGCAGGCTGCCGTCCATGATGCCGCGCTCGATGGTGTTGATCGAGGCCACGCGCAGCACCAGGTTCACATCGGGGGCCTGCTCGGTGAACAGCGCGATGGCCTCGTGGATGCGTGAGGCCGGGTTGCTGGCGGTCTTGTCGAACAGGGCCAGCTCCAGTTGCCCTCCCATGCGGTGGTGGATGTCGTCCACACTGCCGCGAAAGCCATCCACCGCAGCCAGCAGGCGCAGGGTTTCGTCATACACCCGCTGGCCCTCCTGGGTCAGGGCGAAGCCGGCCCGGCCACGCCGGCACAGCACCAGACCCAGGCGGGTCTCCAGGTCTTTCACGTGGCGGCTGACGGTGGAGGTGCCGATGTTCAGCTCGAGTTCGGCCGCTGACATGCCGCCGCACTCGACCACGGTCTTGAAGACCTGCAGCAGGCGCAGGTCCATGTCGCTGAGCTGGCCCAGGATGGCGCGGTTCTTGGTGGAGCGCTCAGGCGCGGGTGAGGGAGGGGGCGGCAGCTTTTTTACTTGCATGGATTGCGAAGTAAGTATTGATATTGATCCATTTTCAAGAATAACGGCGGCATGAAGAATGGGCAACTTGTTTCACCCACACCGCCACGTTCGCCGCGTGGCCCGACTGCCATGACCCAGCTCACCGCCGATCCCGCTGCCACCCCGGCCCCGGACACTTCTTTTGCCGGCCGCACCGATGCCGCATGGCTCGAAGCCCACTGGATGCCTTACACGGCCAACCGCAGCTTCAAGGCCGACCCGCGCATGATCGTCGAGGCCAAGGGCGCCTATTTCACCGATGCCGATGGCCGCAAGATCTTCGACGGCCTGTCGGGTCTGTGGTGCAGTGGCCTGGGCCATGGCCGCCCCGAGATCACCGAAGCCGTCAGCCGTCAGATCGCCAAGCTCGACTACGCGCCGGCCTTCCAGTTCGGCCATCCCGGCTCGTTCGCACTGGCCAACCGCCTCAAGGAACTGACCCCCGCGGGCCTTGACTACGTGTTCTTCACCGGCTCGGGCTCCGAGTCGGCCGACACCTCGCTGAAAATGGCCCGTGCCTACTGGCGCGCCAAGGGGCAGGCCAGCAAGACCCGCCTGATCGGTCGCGAAAAGGGTTACCACGGCGTGAACTATGGTGGTATCTCGGTGGGCGGCATCGGCGCCAACCGCAAGGTCTTCGGCCAGGGCGTCGAAGCCGACCACCTGCCTCACACCCAGCCGCCCGCCGGTTCGTTCTACAAGGGCATGCCGCCCACCGGTGCCGAACTGGCTGACCGCCTGCTCGACATGATCACCTTGCACGATGCGTCGAACATCGCCGCCGTCATCGTCGAGCCCTTCTCGGGTTCGGCTGGCGTGGTGATCCCGCCCGTGGGCTACCTCAAGCGCCTGCGTGACATCTGTACCGCCCACAACATCCTGTTGATCTTTGATGAGGTGATCACCGGTTTTGGTCGCACCGGCGCCTTCACCGGGGCCGAGGCCTTTGGCGTCACCCCGGACATCCTGAACTGCGCCAAGCAGATCACCAACGGCGCCCAGCCCTTGGGCGCGGTGCTGGCCACCAAGGAGATCTACGACACCTTCATGGCTGCAGGCGGCCCTGACTACATGCTCGAGTTCCCGCACGGCTACACCTACTCGGCCCACCCGGTGGCCTGCGCTGCCGGCTTGGCCGCGCTCGATGTGCTGCAGAAGGAAGACATGCTGGGCCGCGTGCGCACCCTGGCCCCTTACTTCGAGACTGCCGTGCATAGCCTTCAGGGCAGCAAGCATGTGGCCGACATCCGTAACTATGGCCTGGCTGCCGGCATCACGCTGCAGGCCCTGCCGGGTGAACCGGCCCGCCGCCCCTACGAGGTGGCCATGGCCTGCTGGAAGAAGGGCTTCTATGTGCGCTACGGCGGTGACACCATTCAGCTGGCGCCTCCCTTCATCACCGAAAAGGCCGAGATCGACCGCCTGATCAACGCCCTGGGCGACGCCTTGGCCGAGACCGCCTGATCCTGTTGCACCGGTTCCGACCGGTCGCTGCCATCGTCCGGGCCTGCTCCGTCGCAAGACGGGCAGGCCCGCT
The DNA here is from genome assembly GCA_003987795.1 of Curvibacter sp. GTDB lineage: Bacteria > Pseudomonadota > Gammaproteobacteria > Burkholderiales > Burkholderiaceae_C > Curvibacter. The sequence goes on along the minus strand of RXJO01000364.1, from coordinate 2,787 downwards.
CTTCTTGGTGGGGCGTCTTCGCATTGCGTGGCGCCTCGTGCCTGCTTAAGCTTTCTGCCCATGTCCTCTGAAATCACTCTCCATGCTCCGCAGCCTCTGCCGGCCCCTCTGGCCCTGGACGCGGTGGCTCTGGCCCAGGCCATCCACCGGCGTGAGCTTTCGTGTCTGGAACTGATGCAGGCCACGTTGGGCCACATCGAGCGCCTCAACCCCCGGGTCAATGCCATCGTGGCCATGCTTGAGCCCGAGGGCCTGCTGGCCCAGGCCCGCGAGCGTGACGAGCAATTGGGTCGTGGGCAGAGCCTCGGCGCGTTGCACGGTTTTCCGCAAGCCCCCAAGGACATCGCGCCGGCGGCGGGCCTGATCACCACCCGAGGCTCGCCGCTGTTCAAAGGCCAGCTCACCCGCACCGATGCCCAGGTGTTCGCCCGCATGCGTGAGGCGGGTGCGATTTTCATCGGGCGAACCAATTCGCCTGAGTTCGGTCTGGGCGGTCATACCTACAACAGCGTCTACGGGGCCACTGGCGGTGCGTTCGACCCGACCCGTTCGGCCGGCGGCAGCAGCGGCGGTGCCGGGGCGGCAGTGGCCCTGCACCTGCTGCCCGTGGCCGACGGCTCCGACATGATGGGTTCGCTGCGCACCCCGGCGGCCTTCAACCATGTGTTCGGGTTCCGTCCGTCTTTCGGCTGCGTGCCCCAGGGGCCGGCCGATGAGGTGTTCTTCCAGCAGTTCGGCGTCAGTGGCCCGATGGCACGCAACGTGCCCGACCTGGGCCTGTTGCTGTCGGTGCAGGCCGGCTTCGATGCTCGCCAGCCGCTGACGCGGCAGCAGGATGCCTCGGTCTATGCCGGCTCGCTGGCGCGTGACTTCAAGGGCGTGCGCATCGGCTGGCTGGGTGACCTCGGCGGGCATCTGGCCACCGAGCCTGGGGTGTTGCCCCTGTGCGAGCAGGCATTGCGTCATTTCGAGACCGTGGGCTGCACGGTCGAACCGGTGTTGCCGCAGGCCGATTTCGAGCGGGTCTGGCAGGCCTGGCTCGACTTGCGCAGCTTCACCGTGTCCGGCAATTACGCGCTGCTGTATGAAGACCCCAAGCGGCGCGCCCAGTTCAAGCCCGAGGCGGTCTGGGAGATCGAGCGCGGTCTGGCCTTGAGCGGGCCGCAGCTGTTCCGGGCCAGCGTGGTGCGCAGTGCCTGGTACCAGGCGCTGCGGGCCCTGTTCGAGCGCTTCGACTACCTGGTGCTGCCCTCGGCCCAGGTATTTCCGTTCGAGTTGACCCAGCATTGGCCGGCGCAGGTGGGTGGGCGCACGATGGACACCTACCACCGTTGGATGGAGGTGGTGATCGCGGCCACCATGGGTGGCCTGCCGGCCCTCAGCGTGCCGGCCGGCCTGGGCGGACCGCAAGGTCGCTCGCCGGTCGGCCTGCAGATCATCGGCCCGGCCCAGGCCGACTGGGCCGTGCTGCAGATGGGGCACGCCTACGATCAGGCGGGGGGCTTCTCGAAGGTGCGCAGCCCCTTGCTGGCGGATTGAGAAAAGCCCAGGCTCTCAGCCCACGGCACCCAGGCGCCGGCTCAGGTCTTGTGCACAGGCCTTGAGGGCCAGCGCCACCGGCCCGTCCAGGGCCGTGTCCAAGGTGGCGCTGGGGCCGATGCAGGCCAGCACCAGCACCAACTGGCCAAAGCCGTTGAACACCGGGCTGGCGAGTGCGCTGATGCCAGTGATCAGGTGGTTGTTGACCACCCCCAGCCGGGTCTGTCGCACCCGATCCAGCTCGGCGGCAAACGTGGGGTCGTCCAGCGCCCCGTCGTCGCCATCGTTGGCCAGGGCCATGGCCACGTCGTGGCGCGGCCGGTAGGCCGCAAACACCTGGCCCGAGGCCGTGTGCCGCACCGAGGCCGTGGTGCCATGCCGCATGGCCACATACACCGCGGTCGGCCCTTCCTCGACCCGGATGATGGTGGGCCCGCGAGCCCCCCACACCGAAGCCGACACCGTGTGCCCCAGTCGCTGGGCCAGGGCCGGCAGCTCGGCATTGGCCAGTTGCACCGGGTCGACCTGCTGCAGGCTGATCAGACCCAGCTGCAGGGCCAGGGGCCCCAGGCCGTAGTGGCCGCTCACACTGTCTTGCTCGATCAGGCCCAGCTTGCCGAAGCTCACCAGGTAGGGGTGGGCCTTGGCAGGGCTCATGTCGGCTTCGCGGGCCAGGTCCTTCAAGGCCATGCGCCGGCCCGTGTGGGCCAGCACCTTGAGCAACTGCCCACCCACTTCCACGCTTTGGATACCCCGTGGCCCGCGGGTGCCGGGCTCGGCCTCGGGGCCTTGTTCTTCTTCGTTGGTGCTTCTCATGGCCCGATTGTGCGCGTTCCTGCGCAGGACCGTTGGGCTAGGGTTTTCACTTAAACAAATGGTTTAGACATGAACTAATTTTTTGCTTAGGATCAACGAATTCCGTTTAGGCAAACAAATTTGCTTATGTTGAATCAACAACCCACTCACGAGACCGCCATGACGACCAAGACTTTTGCCTCAGCCGCCGACCTGGAAGTGAAGAAGGTCAGCTTCGACAAGCTGTCCGAGCACGCCTATGCCTACACCGCCGAGGGCGATCCGAACACCGGCATCATCATTGGCGATGACGCCGTGATGGTGATCGACACCCAGGCCACCCCGGTGATGGCGCAGGATGTGATCCGCCGCATCCGCGAGGTGACCGACAAGCCCATCAAGTACGTGCTGCTGAGCCACTACCACGCGGTGCGCGTGCTGGGGGCCAGCGCC
>RXJO01000221.1:8857-9148 GCA_003987795.1 Curvibacter sp. | reverse complement strand
CAGCCGCGCACGGTCGCGAAAGCCGGCTTCTTCTTGGGACACGCTTGTGTAAGTCTCGCTCATGCCGTTTTCTTATTAAAGGACCGATCGGGCGCCTGTCACCTTGTCCTCAACCGGCGCCTGTAGATTATTCTGGACGAGGACCGATTCGAGAATGCCATGCGCCGTTTGATGTTGCTGCGTCACGCCAAGACCGAGACTGACGCGCCGAGCGGCCGTGACCAGGACCGTCGGCTCGACGACCGCGGCCACAGGGATGCCGCTCAGATCGGCGACTGGATCGCCACCCAT
>RXJO01000221.1:477-8807 GCA_003987795.1 Curvibacter sp. | reverse complement strand
CGCCGGCTTGCTGCAGTTTGCCCGTGTGTCGGCCGAGTCGCGCGCCTTGACCCCGGCCGACCGCTCCTACGCCTGCGTGCCCATGACCCACATCTTCGGCCTGGGCACGGTGCTGGCAGCCTCACTGCATGCGGGTGCGGCGCTGGTGATGCGCAGCCGCTTCGACCCCGCCGATGCCCTGCAGGCGCTGGCCCTGCACCAGGTGTCCAACCTCCAGGGACCGCCGGCGCTGTTCACGCGGCTGCTGGCCTATCTCGATGAGCAGGGGGTGGTCGGCATGCCGCCAGCGCCGGCGCTGCGCTATGTCTACACCGGCGCCGCACCGCTGGACCTGCCCCTGAAGAATGCGGTGCAGGATCGCTTCGGTCAGCCCTTGCACCACGGCTACGGCCTGTCGGAATACGCGGGGGCGGCCTGCCTGGTGCGCCGAGGCCAGTGGCGTGAGGACACCGCGGCTGGTGTGCCGGTGGAAGGCGCCGAGTGCCGCATCGTGGACGACGCCGGGCGTGAGCTGCCGCTGGGTGAGACCGGCGAGATCTGGCTGCGTGGCGTGGGCCTGATGCCGGGCTATTTTCGCGACCCCGCAGCCACCGCCCAGGTGATGCGCGAGGGGGGCTGGTACGCCACCGGTGATCTGGGTCGCATCGGGCCTGACGGTGCACTGCATGTGGTGGGTCGGCTCAAGGAGATGATCATCCGCTCGGGTTTCAATGTGTACCCGGGCGAGGTCGAGAACGTGCTCAACCAGCACCCCAGCGTGCTGCGCTCGGCGGTGGTTGGACGCAAGGAAGCCGATGGCAACGAGACCGTGCTGGCATTTGTCGAGACGGTGGGGGGGCAGGCCCTGAGCGACACCGACCTGACCGAGCTGCAGACCCTGATCAAGGATCAACTGGCACCCTACAAACGGCCTACCAGCCTCACCGCCATCGAGGCGCTGCCGATGACCCACAGCGGCAAGGTGCTCAAGCGTGCCTTGCTCGATCTGCCCGCCCCCGTCTGACCCCTGGGAGAAACCATGTTCAACATCCCTCATGAGCGCATCGCCACCCGCCTCGACCGCCGCGAACTGCTGGGCCTGGCACTGGCCAGCCTGGTGTTGCCGGCCGGGGCGCAAACCCCGGCCTACCCGGCCCGCCCCGTGAAATTCATCGTGCCCTTTCCGGCCGGCGGGCCGGTCGACATCACGGGCCGCGCCCTGGCCCAGAAGCTGGCCGAACTCTGGGGCCAGCCCGCTGTGGTCGACAACCGCGCCGGTGCCGGTGGCATGGTGGGCGCCGAGCTCGCAGCCCGCGCCCCGGCCGACGGGCACAACCTGTTCGTCTGCAGCATCCACCACACCGTGCTGCCCGCGCTCAACCCGCGCATGAGCTACGACATCGAGCGCGACTTTGCCGCGGTCAGTTTCGCGGCGCGATTTCCGGTGGTGCTGGTGGTGCATCCCAGCCTGCCAGCCAAAAGCGTGGCCGAGCTGATCGCGCTCGACAAGGCCCGCCCCGGCACGCTGGCCTTTGCATCGGCCGGCAATGGCGGCGGCACCCACCTGGCGGGTGAGCTGTTCAACATGCTGGCCGGCACCAAGCTGCAGCACGTGCCCTACAAGGGCAGTGCCCCCGCCATGACCGACCTGCTCGGCAACCAGGTGCCCATCATGTTCAGCGATGCCCCCACCGCGCTGCCTCAGATCCGTGCCGGCAAGGTGCGTGCCCTGGCCGTGGCCAGCGTGCAGCGATCCAGCCTGCTGCCCGACTTGCCCACGGTGGCCGAGACCGGCCTGCCGGGCTACGAAGCCTATTCCTGGGCCGGCGTGCTGACCCCCGCGGCCACCCCGCGTGAGCTGGTCAACCGCCTGAGTGCCGACATCGGCCGCGCCCTGGCCTAGCCCGAGGTGCGCCAGCGCCTGCAGGACGCCGGCGCCGAACCCGCCCCCGGCAGCCCCGAGGCCTTTGCCCAGCTGCTGCACGCCGAAAGGCAGAAGTGGGCGCAGGTGGTGAAGGCGGCGAACATTCGGATGGATTGAGGGCAGGGCGATCAGCTTTGCCTCAGGCGTTTGAACCTGGCTGTCCACACGCCGCCGGACCCCGTCCGAGTTCACCCGACGTGGCATGGCGGTCATCGAGCGCTCGGCGATTGCTGGCGACGGCATAGCGCCAGATGAGGTGATTGCCAGGCTAGAGGCCAGATTGGCAGAGCCGAAACAGGCATGCCAGGAATGACCTATCGGGTCATCTACAGCCCCGAGCTTGCCGCAGATGGCCGACCCATCGGCCAACGCCAGGCAGCGGGACGGATAGGGGGGGCGATTGCAAGAACTCCTGTGTGTGATCTCGGGCATCTCGCAACCCTTGTCTCCCAAGTCGGCGAAAATCCCCCACCTTCCAGGCCCTGTCCGTCGCCGGCCAGGCCGCTGGAGAGGTGCTTTCCTCAGCGGCGCGATTCCTTCCATCTTTTCTTTTCTCTTTTCTCGTTTTTGCCATGGCTATTCTCTTGGCGCCCATGGAGGGCCTGCTCGATTGCGTGTTGCGCGATGTGTTGACGCGCGTGGGCGGGGTGGATCTGTGTGTGTCCGAGTTCATCCGGGTGACGGGCACCTTGTTGCCTGAGCGGGCTTTCCGGCGCATCGTGCCCGAGCTGGACAACGGCGGGCGCACGGCGGCCGGGGTGGCGGTGCGGGCGCAGTTGATGGGGTCTGACCCGAACTGCCTGGCCGAGAATGCGGCGCGGCTGGCGGGGCTGGGGCCGGCGGGGATCGATCTGAATTTCGGCTGCCCGGCCAAGGTGGTGAACCGGCATGGCGGCGGGGCGGCGCTGTTGCAAGACCCGGAGCTGCTGCACCGCATCGTGTCGGCCGTGCGGCGGGCGGTGCCGGCCGAGGTGCCGGTGTCGGCCAAGATGCGCCTGGGCTTTGATGATGACCAGGCGGCCGAAGACTGCGCCCGGGCGATTGCCGACGGGGGCGCCAACCAGTTGGTGGTGCATGGCCGCACCCGGGCCCAAGGGTACAAGCCCCCTGCCTATTGGGCGCGCATCGCCGATGTGCGCCGTGTGGTCGACATCCCGGTGGTGGCCAATGGCGAGATCTGGACGGTGGCCGACGCGCAGCGTTGCCGCGCCGAATCGGGCTGCCAGGATCTGATGTTGGGCCGGGGCATGGTGTCCGACCCCGGCTTGGCCTGGGACATCCTGGCGGCCGACGGGGTGGCGGGTGAGGGCAAGGCCCCTGTGTGGGCCGATCTGCAGCCCTTGTTCCACCTGTTCTGGGGTCGCGTCAAACTGCGGGTCGAGCCGCGCAACCGGGCGGGGCGGCTCAAGCAGTGGCTCAACTACCTGCGTCGGCGCTACCCCGAGGCCGAGCAGGCCTACCAGGGCCTGCGCCTGATCAATGATTCACGCCTGGTCGAGGCCTGGATGGCCGAGCACCTGGCGGCGCCCCCGGTGTTGGCCGAGGCCGCCTCGTTGGCGGCGCCCGATGTGTTGGCCGAAGCCTGCGTGGGCTGAGGCTGGGCTATTTGTTTTTCTTGCCTTCGACCGGGTTGGCCAGCAGCGACTGGGCAGGGTAGGCGCGCATGAAATCGCGCGCCTTCTCGGGCGTGGTGTTGAGCCAGGCGTCGTAAGAGCCTTCGTTGAGGATCACAGGCATGCGCTTTTCTGTGCCCTCGTGCTGGTAGCGTCGCATCAGCGCGTGGCTGTTGGCGTTCACGGTGAGCAGGGTGAAGCTGATGATCTCTTCGCCTTCGGCGCCGGTCCAGCGCTCCCACAGGCCGGCCACGCCCAGGGGCTTGCCATCGACCCGGGCGATGCGGGTGGGGATGGGCTTGCCGCTGCGCAGATCGTCTTCAAAGAACGCCATCATCGGCACGATGCAACGTTGCGAGGCCAGCCAGGCGTCACGGTATGGGGTCGAGGTGGTCAGGGTCTCAGAGCGCGCATTCACGAGTTTGACCGAGCGCAGCTTGGCATCTGAAGCTGATTTGACCCAGGCGGGCACCAGACCGAATTGGCCGATCAGCAGCTCGCGACCCGGGGTCTGGGCCTCGAGTCCTGCAGGGGCCGGGTCTGCGCCCGTCGTTTTTCGGATGAAGGCGGCGGGCCGGCGCGGCACGATGTCGCGGCCGGGCAGGGGGGCGGGGGGCGCGACGCGGAAGGCGTCGCTGTAAAGGCTGTCCTGGGTCAGGCTCTGGAAGTGGCTGGGCATGCCGCGATGCTAACCGCCACCAGCGACCCCAGCGCTGGGCTGAGCCGGCAGCTTCACAATCACCTCCAGCCCCGGCTGGGCATTGCGCACCTGCCATTGGCCGCCATGCGCCTGGACCACCAGGCGACACAGGTACAGGCCCAGGCCCACGCCGCCGCTGCTGCGCTCGCGGGCCGCATCGGGGCGGTAGAAGGGTTCGGCCAGGTGGGGCAGCACCTCGTCGGGCACGCCGGGCCCGAAGTCGCGCACCCTCAGCACCCAGCCCTGGCCGTCGGCCTGCAGGCTGATCACCGGTGGGTGCGTGGCCTCGCTGCTGTGGCGCAAGGCGTTGTCCAGCAGGTTGCGCACCAGCAGGCGCAGGCGGCTGGGGTCCAGACGCAGCAGCGGCATGTCGGTCGGCAGGTGGCGCTCGATGTCTTCGGCTCCGTCGAGCTGGGTCCGCACCTCTTCGATCAGCGCCGGCAGGGCTGTGGGCTCCAGGTGCAGTGCGGTGTGGCCCTGCCCCAGGCGCTCGCTTTCGAGCAGGTCGCTGATCAGGTCGCGCATCAGGCCCAGGTCGCGGGTCAGGGCGTCCCGCAGGGGCTGGGCCTCGCCGCTGTCGGGCAGCAGCTCGGTGTTCAGACGGGCCCGGGTCAGGGGGCTGCGCAGTTCGTGGCTGATGGCCAGCAACAGACCGCGCTTGGCTTCGAGCATGCCGTGCAGGCTGTGCGCCATGGCGTTCACATCGGCCGCCAGGGCCGCGAGCTCGCTGTGGCCGCGCAATGGGATGGGGCGGGCGAAGTCACCCTGGCCGAAGCGTCGGGCACCGGCGCGGATGTCGTCCAGCGGCCGCAGCAGGCGCCGCAGGTAGAGGTAGGTGCCGGCCGTCAGCAGCAGCAGGGCCGCGAGCGTGAACCAGCCGATGCGCCGCGGCTGGTACTGGCCCCGGTTCAGGTTCAGGCCCAGTTCGATGTGGTGGCCGTCGGCCGTGTCGCGTTGCAGCAGGGGCGAGTCGCCTTCGCCCTAGGAGGCCGTGCCCGCTGGATGGCGGCGCCAGTTGTGCCCGGCGTGGGGCGGCGGGTCGGAGACCCAGTTCACCTGGGGCCCGCTGATGCGCAGCGTGATGGGCAGGCGCTGCACCAGCGCCTGGGCCTTGTCCACCGCTGGCGGGCTGCCGAGGTCGGCCACGAGGTGGTCCACGTAGTCGACCACGAGCGGGCGGGCGGCATCGCGCCAGCCCAGGCTCATGGCGCGTTGCATGCCGCCGATGAAGGTCAGGGTCAGTGCCGCAGCCAACACCAGGAACAGCACGATCAGGCGCAGGCGCAAGGAATGCCGCCACGAATGCCGCAGCGCGTGATGGGCGCGGTGCAGCCTGTGCAACTGATGCCGACGGTGGGCGCGGGTCTCAGGCATGGTGGGCCTGGGCATGGTGCGGTGGCAGCAGTGGGGCCAGCCCCAGCGAGTAGCCTGCGTTGCGCACCGTCTTGATGCAGTCCAGCGGCTCCAGTTTCTTGCGCAGTCGGCTCACCACGATGTCAACGGCACGGGTGTAGAGCTCGGCTTCGTGGCCACGCAGTTGATTGAGGATGTCGTCTCGGCTGAACACTTTGCCGGGCTCCCGGGCCAGCAGGTGCAGCAGGTCGAATTCGGTGCTGGTCAGATCCAGCGGCTGGCCAGCGCGCTGCGCCAGGCGGGTCACCGGGTCGATCTGCAGGCCGTCGAAGTGCAGGGGACCGCCCTGCGGCGCACGCGCGGGCTGGCGCCGGCGCAGCACGGTCTGCACCCGCGCCACCAGCTCGCGCGGCTCGAAAGGCTTGGGCAGGTAGTCGTCGGCGCCCAGCTCCAGGCCCACCACGCGGTCCATCACGTCGCCCCGGGCCGTCAGCATCAGGATGGGCAGGTCGCTGGTCTTGCGGATCTCGCGACACAGCGCAAAGCCGTCCATCTCGGGCAGCATCACATCGAGGATGGCGGCGTCATAGCCGCCGGCGGGCGGATGCGCCAGCCGGGCCAGGCCCTCGCTGGGGCGCAAGGCCTGCTCCAGTTGCATTTCGAAGCGGGCGAAATACGCCGCCAGCGGCGGACCCAGGCCGGTGTCGTCGTCGATCAGCAGGATGCGTGGCATGGTGCGGATTGTGGCCGATACCGAAGGGGATCAGCCGCCCCAGCGGTGGCCGTGGCGTTTTTGCATGAAGTCACGCACCTTCTGTTGCTGTTCGGGGCGCAGGCTGTCGTAGAAGTCGCCGAAGGCGGCGATCACCTCAGGGCTCTGGTTGCGCACGATATCGGTCTTCTCGTTGACCAGGGTCTGGGCGCGGCTGCGGTCGAACTTGTTGCCAGCCACCAGGGCCTGCAGTTCGGCGCGCGGATCGGTGCTGTTGCCCATCAGGGCCTTGCGTTGGGCATGCAGTTTGTCGCCCAGGGCGCTCAGCAACTGCTTCTGGGGGGCATCGAGGTCGAGTTTGCTGGCGATGCGATCGACCATTTTGCCGCGGAACTGGGCGGCATCGGTCTCGCTCATGGGGCCGGATCCCCAGCGGGGGCCGTCGCCCATGTGGCCACAGGCACTCAGGCTGCTGGCCAGCAAAGCGGCGCCGAAGGCGATGAACAGAACACGCTTGTTGAGGTGGCTGAAGCGGATGAATCTCATGACAGGCACTTTCAGGAACAGAGGTTGAAGAACATGTGCTGAATGGTGCCCTCGGGGCGCGTGCGGGTCCTGTCGCTGTGGTTTCGGTTTGTTTCGTTTTATGTCGACGGCTCAGGTCTGTGCCTGGGTGCGGTCTCTCTGCCCCCGCAGCGTGACCAGCGAAAAGGCCAACGCCATCAGGGCCGAGCCGGCGATGCCGGCGACCATGGGCCGGGCGGTGCCGTCCACGAACAGGCCCACCACAGCCATCACCGTGGCCCCCACCACGAACTGCAGGGTGCCCATCAGGGCCGAGGCGGTGCCGGCCAAGGCACCGTGCTCCTCCAGGGCCAGCACGGCAGTGGTGGGCACCACCAGGCCCAGAAAGCCGTAGCCCAGCAGCAGCATGGCGATGATCAGGCCCAGGCTGTCGAAGCCCAGCAGGTTCAGGACCAGCAGGGTGGCCATGGTCAGGGCATAGCCCAGCACGGCCACGCGCACCAGCGGCACCAGACCGAAGCGACGCGTGAGCTGGCCGGTGAACTGCGACACCCCGATGAACGAGGCGGCGTTGACCGCGAAGGCGATGCTGTACTGGCGCGGGCTCAGGCCGTAGTGGTCGATCAGCACAAAAGACGAGTTGGCCAGGTAGGCAAAGAAGCTCGAGATGCCGAAGGCCCCGATCATCACCAGGCCCATGAAATGCCGGTCGCGCAGCAGCAGGCCATAGGCGCGCAAGGCGCCCCCCACGCTGCTGTCGGCACGGTGCTCGGGCAGACGGGTTTCGGGCAGGCTGCTGGCCAGCAGGCCCAGGCCCGCCAGGGCGGCCACCGTCACGGCCCAGAACACGCCTCGCCAGCCGGCCCATTCGATGATCAGGCTGCCGCTGAGCGGGGCGAGGATGGGGGAGACGCTGAACACCAGCATCAGCAAGGACATCAGCCGGGCTGCGTCGTGGCCGGTGTGCAGATCGCGCACCACGGCGCGCGGCACCACCATGCCGGCGCAGGCCCCCAGACCCTGCACAAAGCGCAGCGCGATCAGGCTGTGGATGTCGGGGGCCAGCGCGCAACCCACGCTGCCCAGCGCAAACAGGGCCAGGCCGAAGTACAGCGGCGGTTTGCGTCCCACCATGTCGGACACCGGGCCGTAGACGATCTGCCCGATGCCCAGCGAGATGAAGAAGGCCATCAGGCTGGCTTGCACCGTGCCCATCGAAGCGCCCAGGCTCTGGCCGATCGAAGGCAGGGCTGGCAGGTACATGTCGATGGCGAAGGGCCCGATGGCCGAGAGCAGACCGAGCACCAGCGCGGTCTTGAAGAAGTTGGATTTCATGGAGAAGCCTGCAGGCCGGGTGACATGTCGACGCCCTGGCTGCGTGTGCGGGGGAAAAGGAGAGACAGCATAGCCAAAGCGGCCGCAGTGCGTCAGAAATCTGCGGGTTAACCCTTGGTTGGTCTGGAAATCAACCGTTCATGCCTTGTAATGCGCCACCAAGGTGTCCACCAGGGACTGGGCGTAGGC
>RXJO01000221.1:0-408 GCA_003987795.1 Curvibacter sp. | reverse complement strand
GAAGAACAGCCGCGCGGCACCGCCCACGTCCACGAGCGTGTGCCGCAGGCTGGCACCGATCCGGGAGGCCAGCGCCATCATGGCTGCACCCCGAAGTCCTCAGCCACCGGCTTGGCCGGCTGGTGGAAGCGCACCGGCCCGTCAGCTTGCGCGCCCACGAACTGGCGCACCAGCGGGTCGTCACTGTGCCGGAGCTCATCGGGCGTGCCCTGCGCCACCACGCGGCCGTTGGCTACCATGGCCACCACGTCGGCGATCTCGAAGGTTTCGTGCAGGTCGTGGGAGACGATGACGCTGGTCAGGCCCAGTGCGTCGTTCAGGTCGCGGATCAGCCGTGCCGCCACGCCCAGGGAGATGGGGTCCAGACCGGCGAAGGGTTCGTCGTAGAGCACGAGGTCGGGGTCCAGG
>RXJO01000473.1 GCA_003987795.1 Curvibacter sp. | reverse complement strand
CGGCTCCGGCTCCGGTCACCATCGCTCCGGCACCCGCCCCGGCACGTCAAGGCTGGCTGGACCGCCTGAAAGCCGGCCTGCGCAAGACCGGCTCCACCCTGGCCACGGTGTTCACCGGCACCCAGATCGACGATGAGCTCTATGAAGAGCTCGAAACCGCCCTGTTGATGGCCGACACCGGCGTCAAGGCCACCGAGCACCTGCTGACCGATCTCAAACGACGCGTGAAGGAAAGCAAGACCACCGATCCGGCAGCCGTCAAAGCCCTGTTGGCGGATGCGATCACCGATCTGTTGCAACCGCTCGAAAAGCAGTTGGTCATCGGCGAGTACACCCCCACCGTGATCATGGTGGCCGGCGTCAATGGTGCCGGCAAGACCACTTCGATCGGCAAGCTGACCAAGCACCTCGCCAACGAAGGCGCAGCCGTGCTGCTGGCTGCGGCAGACACCTTCCGTGCGGCAGCCCGTGAGCAATTGGGCGTGTGGGCTGACCGCAACACGGTCGAGATCGTCAGCCAGGAAGGTGGCGACCCGGCCGCCGTGAGTTTCGACGCCGTCACCGCCGGCAAGGCCCGCGGCAAGGACGTGGTGCTGGTCGACACGGCCGGGCGACTGCCCACCCAGCTGCACCTGATGGAAGAGCTCAAGAAGATCCGCCGGGTGGTGAACAAGGCCGATGCCACGGCGCCTCATGAAGTGCTGCTGGTGATCGACGGCAACACCGGACAGAACGCCCTGGCCCAGGTGCGCTCGTTTGATGACGCCTTGAAGCTCACCGGGCTGATCGTGACCAAGCTCGACGGCACGGCCAAGGGCGGAGTGCTGGCGGCCATCGCCCAGGAGCGCCCGGTGCCCGTCTACTTCATTGGCGTGGGCGAAAAGCTGGAAGACCTGGAAACCTTCAACGCGCGCGAGTTTGCCCAGGCCCTGCTGTCCTGAGCCCGCGCCGCCAGAAACTTCAACCCCAGCGGCCCGCCCTCCGGCGGGCCTTTTTCATGCCGCGTGGCCTGCCGCGGGGGGGGCTTCTGAATCTTGTGGACCGACGTTTTCGCACACCCATCGGGCATAGTCGGTCGAAGCCTGCCAGGTGGTCCAGCACAACTGCGGCAGCTCGTAGGGATGGTGCTGTTGAAGCCAGGCCAGCAAGGCCGGGCCGGCTGCAGCGGTGGTCTTGAGGGTGAGACGCCATTCAGGCTCGGCCAGGGTCTGACCTTGCCAGCGGTAGTGCGATTGCAGGGCTTCGACCTGGACACAGGCCGCCAAGCGCTGCTCGAGGATCTGGCGGGCCAACTGCTGGGCATTCGACGCCTCAGACACGGTGGTGGTAACGCACCACAAAGGCTCGGAACAAGGAACCGGTTCATGAGACTCGTCGTTCGGATCGGGGGGGGACATCAGCGGACTCCTGGCAAGCGCCGGATTGTGCCTCGCCCCGGCCAAAGAACACATCCATCAGAGGTGCATAAATAGAGCCCCTGTCACACCGATGCACGCCCGCTTTCAGTAGACTGGCGTCCATGCACCTGCCAAAACGCCTCTACATCCACGCCCTGCGCCTGACGGCCCTCGCGGCTGTCGTCTTCGCCGCCAGTTGTGGGGGTGGCGGAGGGGGGAGTTCTTCGAGCAGCAGCACCGACACCGGTTCGGGCAGCTCGGGTAGCTCAGGCACGGGCAGCAGCGGCTCAGGCGGCACGACCACCACCGATGGCCACACCCTGATCCAGCAAGCCGCCCTGGCTCAGCGACCTGGGGTGCTGGCCAAGGCCCTGGGCCGCAGCCAGCGCCTGCTGGTGGGCCTCGGCACCACCGACGTCTCGGCCATCCAGAACCAGAGCCTGACCCCTGACATCTACGACCAGTACCTGGTCGGGGCCGGAGCCAGTGGCTGGCCGAGCTGGAACAGCCCCTCCGGCGCCTATGTCCAGGTGGTGGCACAGCGGGCCGACCAGGTGGGGGCCGTGCCCATGTTCACGCTCTACCAGATGGCCACCCGGGGCGATGGGGTGCTGACCGGCCTGACCGACACCAGCTTCATGAAGGACTACTGGGACAACACGCGCCTGTTGTTCCAGCAACTGGCCACCTACGGCAAGCCGGCCCTGGTCAATTTCGAGCCTGACTTCTGGGGCTACGCCCAGCGCGTGAATGCCGACCCGACGCAGATGTTCGTCTACGTCAACACCAACCCCGATTGCGCCACCCTGCCCAACACCGTGGCCGGCATGGCGGCCTGCCTGATCCAGACGGCCCGCAGTTACGCGCCGCAGGCCTATGTGGGGTTCCCGCCCTCGCTGTTCAGCGATCTGCTGCCCACCGAGGTCAGCTACATGCAAAAGCTGGGGGCTGGTCAGGCCGACTTCGTGGTCATGCAGACACTGGACCGTGACGCAGGCTGCTTCGAGGCCCAGTCGAGCGTGGGCAGCTGCGTCCGCAGCGGCAGCAAATGGTATTGGGATGAGACCAACACCACCTCGCCCACCTTCACCGAACACTTTGCGACCGCCAACAGCTTCTTCCAGGGCCTGGGCCGCCCCCTGCTGTGGTGGCAGACCCCCCTGGGTGTTCCTGCCGCCACCGCCAGCAAGCAAAGCCCCTGGCGCGACAACCGGGTGCGCTACTTCCTGAGCCACCCCAGCGAATTGGTGGCAGCAGGCGGGGTTGGCGTCGTGTTCAGCCCGGGCGAGTCGACCCAGACCAACGTCACGACCGACGGCGGCCAGTTCAAGACCTATTCCAAGGCCTACTTCGCCAATCCCTCCGCCCTGCCCTGAACCTTCCCATGGCGATGTCAGCCCTCAGCCCGAGCTTGAAGACCCTCCCCGGCCTGACCCTGGCCTTTTGCATGGGCCTGTCCGGAGTGGCCCACGCCGAATCGGGCAAGCTGCTGCTGACCGGCGGCGTATCCACTGTGGAGGGTGCCGCCGGTGGCGGCATCGTGCCCTGGGCCGTCATCGGCACGCAGGCCACGGACGGTGAAATCGGACTGAGTGCCAACTTCAACCACCTGGGTACCCGCGACTACGGCCTGAAAACCTATGGGCTCACGCTGAACCTGCGCAACCAGGTGGAACTCTCCGTGGCACAGCAGGACTTCTCGGCCGGGCCAGCCACGGCGCTCAACGCACTGGGCTTCGACGTTCAGTCCGGCCCGCACCTGAAGATGGATGTGCTGGGCGCCAAGCTGCGCCTGGCCGGCGATGCGATCCTGGACAGCGACACGCTGATGCCCCAGGTGGCCGTCGGCCTGCAATACAAACACACCCAGGCGGGCTCTCTGCAGCCCGTGTTCAACTTCCTGGGCGTGCGCAACTCGGGCACCGATGCGTATGTGTCGGCCACCAAGCTGTGGCTGGCGCAGGGGATTCTGTTCAACGCCACGCTGCGCTACACCCAGGCCAACCAGGGCGGGCTGCTCGGCTTCGGCGCGGCCGCCCCGGGGCGCCGCAGCGCCAGCCTGAACCCCGAACTCAGCGTGGCCTATCTGCTGCGCAAGGATCTGGCGGTGGGGGCCGAATACCGATTCATGCCAAACAACCTGGAGGCCGTCGGTCGCGCCGCCGGTCTGGGCAATGCCTTGCGTCAAGACGACTGGAAAGACCTGTTCATCGCCTGGGCCCCACAGCGGCATGTGTCGCTGACGGCAGCCTACGTGGATCTGGGACGCATTGTTCCCGGCGTCACCGAACAGCGTCGGCAACGTGGCTGGTACCTGTCCGGTCAGGTCAGCTACTGAGCGCATCACGCCAGTTCCCCCACACAGCCCTTCACGCCACCCATGCCACGCCACCTTCTGCACCTCGTCCTGGCCAGTTTGATGCTGCTGACCGGCACCGCGACCCGCGCAGAGCCCGACCGCTACCGCCCCGCCCGGCCAAGCGATGCCAGCCTGTACCAGGCCCTGGGCGAGCGCGCCGGCATCGACGCCGTGGTGGCGGGAATGCTCAAGCGATCGGCGGCCAATCCGCGCATCGCCGACAAATTCAAAGGCATCAAGCTTCAGGCCCTGCAGGAGCAGATCAGCGATCAGCTCTGCGAACTGACGGGTGGGCCCTGCCACTACGAAGGCAACTCGATGAAGGATGCACATGAGGAACTGGCCCTGACCATGGCGCACTTCAACGCCCTGGTCGAAGACCTGCAAGAGGCCCTGGACGAGCAAGGTGTGCCCTTCCGGACGCAGAACCGCCTGCTGGCCATCCTGGCCCCCATGTACCGCGATGTGCTGAAATCGCCGCGCTGAGCCCCTCGCGCCCAAGCTGCCCAAAAAACAGGCAGCGCAAGGGCAATCCTTTCAAATCAAGGACTTGCACCCTCATTCAACCTTGAGGGCACGGCTTGTCCACAGGCTTGTCCCAGTCTGACGGGGACAGAGCCGGCGCTGGCCCACAGGCCCGGATCCAAGGTGCAACCCAGCGCGGCGACCAGGGCAGTGCGTGCGCCTTGTCACAGGCCGGCGCTCAGCGTCACCGGGGCCCCGGTGCCCGGAGAGGCCACGACGATCTGCGAGGTGATCATGAATTCGAGTTTTACAGCCTGGCCGCAGAAGATGCAGGCAGGCTCCGCAGAAGGACACAGTCCTGGACGATTAAGCGCGCCGGGACTTGAACTGAATTGCGGTCCGGGTCCGAGCCGGACGCGGCACAAGGCACTTGAAGAGGCCGCCTTCCACACCATCTGCTCTTGATGGCCCTGGCGCTCAAAAGGGCGGGAACTTCCGCTTTAGCACTCGATCACAGAGAGTGCTAATATTCCGCCATGGAAAGGATTTCTGGTATGAAAATCCAAACTTCAATGACCGCTGCAGCCACTGCCATCACCCCGGCCAACCCTTGGGCCATGGTACCTGCCCTGGGCAATCTTGACGCCTACATCTCGGCCGTCAACCGCCTGCCCATGCTCACCCTCGAAGAAGAACAAAAGTACGCCCGCCAGCTGCGCGACGACAACAATGTCGAAGCCGCCGGCCGGCTCGTCTTGTCCCACTTGCGCCTGGTGGTGTCGGTGTCGCGCCAGTACCTGGGCTATGGGTTGCCACAAGGCGACCTGATCCAGGAAGGCAATGTGGGCCTGATGAAGGCCGTCAAGCGCTTCGACCCGGACCAGGGCGTGCGCCTGGTCAGCTACGCGCTGCACTGGATCAAGGCAGAGATCCACGAATACATCCTCAAGAACTGGCGCATGGTCAAGGTGGCCACCACCAAGGCCCAGCGCAAGCTGTTCTTCAACCTGCGCTCCATGAAGCAGGGCTTCAAGGCCGATGCCATGGATGAGGGCAGCACGCACCGGGACACCCTGAGCGAACACGAGATCGACGTGGTGGCCCAACAGCTCAACGTGAAGCGTGAAGAGGTCATGGAGATGGAAACCCGCATGGCGGGTGGCGATGTCCTGCTGGACCCGAGCCCCTCCGAGGATTCCGAGCAGGCGTTTGGTCCGATCGCCTACCTGGCCGATGCGGCCCACGAGCCCACCGCCATGATCGAATCGCACCAGCGCGATGTGCTGGCCAGCGATGGCATCGCCAGCGCGCTCAACGGCCTGGACGAACGCAGCCGCCGCATTGTCGAAGAGCGTTGGCTCAAGGTGAATGACGACGGTTCGGGGGGCATGACCCTGCATGAGCTGGCCGCCGAATACAAGGTCAGCGCCGAACGCATCCGCCAGATCGAAGTGGCGGCCATGAAGAAAATGAAAAAGGCACTGGCCGAGTTCGCCTGAACCGGCCCAGCGCCCTTGCCCAAAAAGCCGGATCCGTCCGGCTTTTTGTTTGGGGCCGGCTCTGGCCAGATGGCCCGACAGCGCCCTGTCATGGGGCACACTGAGGCCCCTTGTACTGATTTGTGACGCGCGGAGCCGCTGCCATGCCAACTTCCATCTCACGCCGCCAGGCCCTGGGCATGACCCTGGGCGCTCTGACCCTGCCCACCCTGGCCCAGACAACACCCCGATGGCCCAGCAAGACCTTGCGCATCGTGGTGGGATTTCCGGGGGGCTCCTCGCCTGATCTGATGGCCCGTGCCCTGGCCGAGCCCTTGTCCAAGGCACTGGGGCAAGCGGTGATCGTGGAGAACCGCGTCGGGGCGGGTGGCAACATCGCGGCCGAGACGGTGGCGCACGCCACCGACGACCACACCCTGGGCCTGATGATCAACGGCAATATGACGATTGCCCGCCTGCTCAATCCCAAGATCCATTACGACCCGCTCAAGGACCTGGCCCCGGTGAGCCTGATCGCCACCGCCCCGTTGATCCTGGCGGCACCGGCCAACCTGCCCGGCGCCACCCCGCGGGCGGTGCTGGAGGCCGCCCGCCAAGCGGGCGACCAATGGAGCTATGGCTCACCCGGTGTGGGCACCGTGGCCCACCTCGGCATGGAAATGTTGAAGGCACGCGCCCACCTGGGGGCAGTGCACGTGCCCTACCCCGGCAACCCGCAGGTGATCACGGCCATGCTGGGCTCGCAGGTGCAGCTGGCTTTGCTGCCGCCGGGCCTGGCGCTGGCCCAGGTGAAGGCGGGCAAGTTGCGCGCGCTCGGCGTGACCTCGTCCACCCGCAGCTCATTGGCACCCGACGTGCCCAGCCTGGCCGAATCGGGCGTGAACGGATTCAACCTGGAGATCTGGAATGCCGTGGCAGCGCCCGCCAGCCTGCCGGCGCCGATCGTGGCCCGCCTTTCGGAGTTGTTGAGCGGCATCGCGCGCTCGCCCGAGGTGCGCGAGAAATTGTTCCAGATGGGATGGCAGGTGGCAGGTACCTCGGCCGAAGGGCTGGCGAACCGGGTCAAGGCGGACACCCGCAGCATGGGCGAGGTGATCCAGAAGCAACGCATCCAGGCCGATTGAGTCAGTCGGCGGCTTGAAGGTGCCAGCCAGGGCCCGCCGCGAGCCCAGGGCTCAGGAGGCGCGCAACAGCGTCTGCAGATCGGACAACAGGGCCTGGGAGCCCGCCCCATAGCGGGCGAACAGGCGCAGCCGCCCCTGCGGGTCGTAGACGTAGGTGCCGGCCGAGTGATCCATGGTGTAGCTCGACGGGGTCTTGCCCTCGACCTTCTTGTAATAGATCTTGAAGTCCTTGGCGAGCGCCGCCAGTTGCTCGGGGGTCTCGGGCCGCAGCGCAATGAAGCTCGGGTCGAAATTGGCCATGTAGGCCTTGAGCAGCTCGGCCGTGTCGCGCGCCGGGTCCACCGTCACGAAAATGACCTGCAGGCGCTCGCCGTCGGCCCCCAATTGGCGCTTGACCTCGGCCATCTCCGACATCGTGGTCGGGCAGACATCCGGGCATTGGGTGTAGCCAAAAAAGACCACCACGGCCTTGCCCTTGAAATCAGCCAGGGTGCGCGATTGCCCGGTCTGGTCGGGCAGCTTGAAGTCGCGGGCATATTCGGCGCCAGTGATGTCCACCGACTTGAACTCGGTCTTGGCCGGGGCACAGGCCGTCATCAGGCTGGCCGCCATCGCGGCCCCCAGCACGGTGAGGCCCCATTGGAGCGCTTGGCGTTTTTTCATGGCATCAGAACAGATAGTGGTCGACCAGCAAGGCTGCAAACAGCAGGCTCAGGTGAATCAGGGAAAAACGGAAAGTGCGGCGCGCCAGCTCATCCGAGTAATGGCGCCACAGTCGGAATGCATAGGCGATGAAACCGCCACTGAGCAGCACGGCAGCCACCAGGTAGAACCACGAGCTCATGCCATAGACGAAAGGCATGAGGCAGCCAGCGAAGAGCACGAAGGTGTACAGCAGCACCTGAAGCCGGGTGAACTCGTTGCCGTGGGTGACAGGCAGCATGGGCAGGCCCGACTTGCGATAGTCCTCGACGCGGTAAAGGGCCAAGGCCCAGAAGTGAGGCGGGGTCCAGAGGAAGATGATCAGGAACAGGATCAGCGCCTCGGGGCTGACCTCTCCGGTCATGGCCGCCCAGCCCAGCACGGGCGGCATGGCCCCAGAGGCACCGCCGATCACAATGTTCTGGGGCGTCAAGGGCTTGAGGATCACGGTGTAGATCACCGCATACCCGACGAAGGTGGCGAAGGTCAGCCACATGGTGATCGGGTTGACCCAGACGTACAGCAGCACCGAGCCCGCCGTGCACAGCAGGGCCGAGAACACCAGGGACTGCCGATCACTCAACTCGCCTTTGGCGGTGGGACGCCAGGCGGTGCGCTTCATCTTGGCGTCAATGCCCTTTTCAACCAGGCAATTGAAGGCAGCGGCTGCGCCCGCCACCAACCAGATGCCCAGCGAGGCCACAGCGGCCAGGCCCACGTCGGACAGGCTGGGCACCCCCGGCACGGCCAGCACCATGCCGATCAGGGCACAGAACACGATCAGTTGGACCACCCGGGGCTTGGTCAGCGCATAGAACTGCCGCGCCAGGGAGGGATAGGAAACAGAAGGGGCGACGCTCATGCAGACAGTCTCGATGCGCTCAGGGATACAGAAGAGGAATAGGCAGTGCGGGGGCTGCTGAGGGTCAGCACCCGCGTCAACAACAGGGCGAGTCCGGCGGCACCGCCGGTGTGGGCCACAGCGGCCAGCAAGGGCCAACCCAGCACCACATTGCTCAGGCCCGTCAGGGCCTGCAACAGCAAAAGGGCCGCCAGCCAGCGTGCATGCCCTCGCAGCGGCGGCACCCGCCACAGGCGCCAGCTCAGCAGACCCAGGCAGAGCAGCACCCCACCTGCGGCCAGGCGATGCGCCATGTGGATGGCCGTGAGGGCGGCGAAGGTGAGTTGCTCACCGCTGGCCAACAGGCCCAGCGGGCGCCAGAGCTCGAAACCGCCAGCCCAGTCCATCTCGGGCCACCACTGGCCCTGGCACTGGGGAAAACTGCTGCAGGCCAGTACCGCGTAATTGGTGCTGACCCAGCCACCCAGCAACACCTGGGCCGTCAACAACAGGGCCGACACGACCGTGAACAGATAAAGACCCGAGGACACCGGCACCGGCCGCAATGACCCCTCGGCCAATCCATATCGCACGACCTGCACGGCCAACAGCACCAGCAGCACCAGCCCGCCGGCCAGATGCAGAGTGACGATGGCCGGAAACAGCTTCATGGTCACCGTCAAGGCACCGAAAGCCCCCTGCAGGCAGACCCAGAGCAAAGTCAGCGCCGGCCAGCCCAGGCCGGGCCCGCGCCGGCCCTGGCGGCGCAGTTCCCGCCCGCGTCGCCAGACCAGCAGCAACTGGACCACGATCAAGGCCCCCACGCCCGTGGCCAGGTAGCGATGCACCATCTCCACCCAGGCC
>RXJO01000112.1:303-9252 GCA_003987795.1 Curvibacter sp. | reverse complement strand
CTACGAAGCCATCAAGGAAAACGCCCTGCTGTCCAAGTTCGCTCGCGGCCTGGGCAATGACTGGACCCCGGTGCGCGCCCTGGGCTCGCACATCAAGGGCACCAACGGCAAGTCGCAAGGCGTGTAGGCGCTGGTGCCGGTCGACCTGGTGACCGCCTCGGCCAGCGGACTCGATCCGCACATCAGCCCGGCCGCTGCGAGCTACCAGCTGCCGCGGGTGGCCCGGGTGCGCCACCTGGACCCGGCGCGGCTGCAGGCCCTGATCGAGCAGCACACCGAACGCCCTCTTCTCAGCGCACTGGGCGAGGCCCGGGTCAATGTGCTCACCCTGAACCTCGCGCTGGACGCGCTGCACTGAGCGCACCATGCTGGAAGAGTTCGCAATGGCTATGCTGGCACTGGCGGTGCTGGCCCTGCCCATGGCCTTGGCCTGGTGGCTGATCGGGCGGGCACAATGAAGCCCAAAGGAGTTCTGCTTGGCCTCAGGCACTGACGGTCGCCCTGACCCCGACCAATTGCTGGATCAGATCCGCGGCGCCGAAGCGCGCGCCACGCAAGGCCGGCTGCGCCTGTATTTCGGTGCCAGCGCGGGCGTGGGCAAGACCTACGCCATGCTGAGCGCGGCCCAACGCGAGCTGGCGGCCGGGCGCGATGTGATGGTGGGCGTGATCGAGACCCATGGCCGGGGCGACACCGCAGCCCAACTGGCCGGCCTGCCTACCCTGCCCCTCAAAGAGGTGCCCTACCGCGGGCGTGTGCTGGGCGAATTCGACCTCGACGCGGCGCTGGCCCGCCGGCCCCAGATCCTGCTGGTGGACGAACTGGCCCACACCAACGTGGAAGGCAGTCGCCACCCCAAGCGCTGGCAGGACGTGAACGAGCTGCTGGAGGCCGGCATCGAGGTCTGGACCGCGCTCAATGTGCAGCACCTGGAAAGCCTCAACGGCACGGTGGGCGCCATCACGGGCGTGCGCGTGCACGAGACCGTGCCGGACACGCTGCTGGACCGCGCTGACGAGATCATCCTGGTCGATGTCACGCCCGACGAGCTGCTGACCCGGCTGAAGGCCGGCAAGGTCTACCTGCCCCAGCAGGCCGAGCGGGCCGCACAGAACTTCTTCCGCAAAGGCAACCTGATCGCGCTGCGCGAGATCGCCCTGCGCCGCACGGCCGAGCGGGTGGAAGACGATGTGCGCCACTACCGGGTGCAGCAGTCGCAAGGCCCACAGCCCGTGTGGAACACCTCGGGCGCGCTGCTGGTCGGGGTCGACGAACTCGAAGGTGCCGAGCAGACCGTGCGGGCGGCGGCCCGTCTGGCCGGGCAGCTCAATGCGCGCTGGCTGGCCACCTATGTCGAGACCCCACGCCTGCAACGCCTGCCCTCGGCCGAGCGCGACCGCATCCTGGCGGTGCTCAAGCTCGCCGAAGAAATGGGCGCCATCACCTCGGTACGGGCTGGTGACGATATCGCGGTCGAACTGCTCAAGCTGGCCCGCCAGCAGAACTGCGCCACCCTCGTGCTGGGCCGGCCCCGCCGACGCCTGCGCTGGCGCGGCCCCTTGGCACGCCGCGTGGCCGACGCGGCGCCCGAGCTGGATCTGGTGGAAGTGGGCCGCAGCCCCGCCTCACGCCGACTGCCCAGCCCGCTGCCCCGCGAGGTCGAGGACGAGACCCCGCCCGGGTTGCCACGCCGCTGGCTGCGCTATGCCACCGCGCTGGCGGTGTCGGTGCTCACGGCCGTGCTGGCCACTCCCTTGATCGGCTGGTTCGACCTGGCCAACATCGTGATGCTGTTCCTGCTCGGTGTGGTGGGCGTGGCCGTGAAGCTGGGGCGCGGGCCGGCGGCATTGTCGGCCGTGCTCAACGTGGCGGCCTTCGACTACTTCTTCGTGCCGCCCCGCTTCTCGTTCGCGGTCAGCGATGTGCAGTACCTGCTGACCTTTGCGGTGATGCTGGCGGTGGGCCTGCTGACCGGTCAACTGACCGCCGGGCTGCGCTTCCAGGCGCGCATCACCGCGGGGCGCGAACGCCGGGCACGCTCGCTGTTCGAGCTGACACGCGAGCTGTCGTCGGCCCTGCAAAGCCAGCAGGTGGCCGAGATCGGCGAGGCGGCGGTGCGGGCCAGTTTCGGCGGCCAGGTACGGGTGCTGCTCAGCGATGCCGACGACCACCTGCCGATGCCGCCCGAGCTGCCGTCGGGCTTCGATCCGGCTGTGGCCGACTGGGCCTTTCGCAACGGCCAGGCGGCCGGGTTGGCCACCAGCACGCTGCCGGCCAGTGCCTGGCATTACCTGCCGCTGAAGGCCCCGATGCGCATCCGAGGCGTGCTGGCCCTGCAGCCGGCCCAGGCCCGCTGGCTGCTGATCCCCGAGCAGTTGCAGCAGCTCGACACCCTGGCCCGCCAGATCGCGATCGCGCAGGAGCGGGTGCATTACGTCGAAGTGGCCCAACAGGCCCTGGTGCAGATGGAGTCCGAGAGCCTGCGCAGTGCCTTGCTGGCCTCGATCTCGCACGATGTGCGCACCCCCTTGACCGCCCTGATCGGCCTGGCCGATGCCTTGCGGGCCTCGCGCCCGGCGCTGGATGCGGAGCAGGACCGCATGGCCCAGGCCATCACCGACGAGGCCCGCCAACTGCACACCCTGGTCAGCAACCTGCTGGACATGGCGCGCCTGCAAAGCGGGGCCGTGAAGCTGCGCAGCGACTGGCAATCGGTCGAAGAGGTGGTGGGCGCGGCCATCCGCCAGGCCGCCCCAGCCCTGACGGGCCGGCCGGTGCAGGTGCAGTTGCCGGCCGATCTGCCGCTGGTGGAATTCGACGCGGCCCTGATGGAACGGGTGCTGGTGAATCTGCTGGAGAACGCGGCCAAGTACGGGCGGCCGCCAATCGAGATCCGGGCCGGTGCCGAAGCCCAGACCCTGTGGATCACGGTGCGTGATCACGGCCCGGGTCTGCCAGCCGCCATGCGCGGGCGCGAGCACGAATTGTTCGACACCTTCACCCGGGGTGAACGCGAGTCGGCCACCCCCGGCATGGGCCTGGGCCTGGCGATTGCGCGGGCCATCGTCGAAGCGCACCACGGACAGATCACGGCCACCGATCTGTCAACACGCGGTGGCGGTGCAGAATTCACCTTGCGCCTGCCACGCGGCACCCCACCCGCCATCGACCCCACCGAGTGACCGACCTGTTCGCCATGCCCAGCCCCACCGCCCTCCTGATCGAAGACGAGCCGCAGATCCGTCGCTTTGTGCGCGCCGCCCTGGAGGCCGAGGGCTGGCAGGTGCACGAGGCCGAGGGCCAGCGGCGCGGCCTGGTCGAGGCCGGCACGCGCAAGCCTGACCTGATCGTGCTGGACCTGGGCCTGCCCGACGGCGACGGGCTGGAGCTGATCCGCGATGTGCGCGGCTGGAGCCAGGTGCCCATCGTGGTGCTGTCGGCCCGCAGCGATGAAGCCGACAAGATCGCCGCCCTGGACGCCGGCGCCGACGACTACCTGGCCAAACCCTTCGGCGTGGGCGAGCTGATGGCCCGCGTGCGCGCCAACCTGCGGCGCCCGCGTGGCCTGCCCTCTGACAACGGCCAGCCGAACGAGGTCGCCGATCCGGTGTTCCGCTTCGGCGCCGTGGAGATTGATCGGGTGGCCCGCCTGGTGAGGCGCGAAGGCCAGCTGGTGCACCTGACCCCGATCGAATACCGCCTGCTGTCAGTGCTGATCAACCACGCCGGCCGGGTGCTGACGCACCGCCAGTTGCTGCGCGAGGTGTGGGGTGCCTCGCACACCGAGCAGAACCACTACCTGCGCGTCTACATGGGCCATCTGCGGCAAAAGCTCGAACACGACCCGGCCCAGCCGCGCCACCTGCTGACCGAGACCGCCGTGGGCTATCGGCTGCAGGTCGAAGCCTGAATGAGGGCTGAACACCCAGGCAGCGCTGCAGTCTCAACGCCGACGGTGACTGAGCTTGGGGGTGAGGCGTGGGAGTTTCTGAGCCTCTGATTTCAACCTTCTTTCCAGCTTTTTGGCGTCTTCTGCGGCTGGTAAATCCTCAGGGACGATGTCGCGCAGGGTCAGCAGTTTGCGCACATCGCGGTTGTTTTTGACATGTTCACGGGTGATGCCGGGCTCGCCCTGCAGGTCTTGTTGCTTGACCTGGGTGTTGGTGATTTCGTTGGCGAAGTCCTTGGCTTTGATCGTGATGGTAGGGAGAAAATCGGCCAGGGGCCGGCTGTCAGGCACCGCCAGGCGCTGCTTCATGTCGTGGGTACTCAGGCCTCCGAATAAAGCCGCATCGCCCCGGCTGAGGATGCGACTGAAACCGGGGCTATCGATGCCGCGCTCGAACAAAACGCCTGACAACTCCTTCTGCGAGAGCGTCAGTTTCTCGCGGGCTCGCAAGCGCTCCCATTCGGCCATGCGAACCTCGATCAGCTCCTGCTTGCGGGTTTGTACCGCAAAGTAGGTCATGGCAAAGGCGACGGCATCCTTGCGAGGGTCACCGTTCTGGGCGATGAGGTAGCAGGCATAGCGGGTCAGCGCGATGTCACTCACTTCACGCTCGGCCGTCTTGCCAACTTCGATCATCTTGTTGACGTCAACAAAATGATCCGGCACCGCCTGCCCAGCGTTCTGGCAAGCCACCTTGGCCTTGTCGATCACGAGATCAAAGTTGCGCCATTCCTTGTAGCCCAGCAGGACTTGCAACTCGCGAGCCAGCCAATACTCAACACCATCGTTCTGGCGCGCGCAGTCCTCAAAGTTCTTGTGAAGTTGGTGAATGACTTCTTTCTTCATGGGGTCTCCGTGGCGTGAGGGCACGTGCCCCCGGATTGGAAAACCCCATGTTGAATCGGTCATCGCCCGGACCAAGGACCTGGCAGGCTGAGCGTTGATGTCGGTGGGTCAAGCGGATCAAGCCGCCCGCACCTCGATGCCCTTGAACTGGCCGGCCAGTGGCCCGCCTTGCGGGCGCCGGTAGCGCTGCGGATCGAGGCGGTGCAGCAACTCAGCCTCGCGTCGGCGGGCACGCTCGACGTTGCGCGCCTTGACGTGCCCAAAGCCGCGCATGGACTGCGGCAGTGCCAGCAGCTCCAGCACCAGGGGCAGGCGTTCGGCAGTGAGCTGGGGCAGCAACTCGTGCACCCGGGCCTCGTAGGCCTGGATGAGATCGCGCTCCATGCGTCGTTCGGCGGTGTGGCCGAACACGTCGAGCGCACTGCCTCGCAAGACCTTGCCACGCGCCAGCACGCGCATGAGCGGCAACATCCACGCCCCCAGGCGCAACTTGGCCGGTGCCTGGCCTGGGCGGCCGCGCGCCAGCAGCGGCGGGGCCATGTGGAACTCGAGCTTGAGCTCGCCTTCGAACTGCTGGGCCAGGGCTTCACGGAAGGCGGGCGCGCTGTACAGGCGGGCCACCTCGTACTCGTCTTTGTAGGCCATGAGCTTGAGGGCGCTGCGCGCTACGGTCTGACTCAGCGCACCGCCAGCGGGCAGGCCCAGGGCCTGCTCACGCGCCAGCACGGCCTGCACGAGCGCATCATGCCGGCGCGCATAGGCTGCGTTCTGGTAGGCACTGAGCAAGTCACGGGCCTGTTGGCGCAGGCCTTCGAGGTCACCAGGCAACTCAGAGTGCGCCCCCGGGGCCGGGGTGTCCAGCAGACTTTGGCACAGCTCAGGTCGGGCCGCCGCCAGGCGCCCCAGCGAGAAGGCCAGCAGGTTGGTGGGCACGGCCACGCCATTGAGCTCGATGGCCCGCTGCATGGCCGCCAGACTCAAGGGCACCAGTCCGCGCTGCCAGGCATAGCCCATGGCCAGGATGTTCGCGACGATGGTGTCGCCGAGAAAATCCTCGGCCAGGGTCTGGGCATCGAAGGTCTCGAGCTGACCCGGGCCGGCTGCGAACTCCAGCTTGTCGAGCAGGCGATCGACCTGCAGGCTGGCGTCCGGGTTGCGGATCGATTCGGCCACCGGCACCTCATGGGTGTTGACCAGCAGCCGGGTACGACCCCGGCGCACGGTCTGCAAGGCCTCGGGCGAGGCGGCGACGACGATGTCGCAGGCCAGCACCGCATCGGCCTGCTGGGTGTCGATGCGCACCTGGTTCAGGCGTGAGGGCACATCGGCCAGGCGCACGAAGGACAGCACCGAGCCGCCCTTCTGCGCGAAGCCCATGAAGTCGAGCACGCTGGCGCTCTTGCCCTCCAGGTGGGCGGCCATGGCGATCACTGCGCCCACGGTGACCACGCCGGTGCCCCCCACACCGGTGACCAGCAGGTCGTAGGGCGCGTCCCAGACATGGGCAGGCGGCAGGGGCAGCGCGGCCACATGCTGGTCGAAGGCCGCCGAGGCGCTTTGCAGGGCCCCCATCTTGCGCCGAGGTTGCCCGCCGCTCACGCTGACAAAGCTGGGGCAGAAGCCCTTGGCGCAGGCATAGTCCTTGTTGCAGCTGCTCTGGTCGATGCGGCGCTTGCGGCCCAAGGGGGTTTCGTGCGGCAGCACGGCCACGCAGTTGCTCTGGGCCGAGCAGTCGCCACAGCCTTCGCAAACGGCCTCGTGGATGAACAGGCGGCGATCGGGGTCGGCCATCTGACCTTTCTTGCGGCGGCGGCGCTTTTCGGCCGCACAGGTCTGCTCGTAGATCAGCACGGTGACACCCGGGATCTCGCGCAGACGGCGCTGCACCGCATCGAGCTGGCTGCGGTCGTGGAACTCGGTGCCGGCCGGAAAGCGTTCGCGCTGGTCGTCGTATTTGCCGATGTCATCCGACAGCACCACCACCTGCTTCACACCCTCGCTTTCGACCTGGCGGGCAATGGCGTCGACGCTGATCACGCCATCCACCGGTTGCCCGCCGGTCATGGCGACCGCATCGTTGAACAGGATCTTGTAAGTCAAGGTGGCTTGCGCGGCCACGGCCTGGCGGATGGCCAGGTAGCCCGAGTGGTAGTAGGTGCCGTCGCCCAGGTTCTGGAACACATGCGGTGTGCGGGTGAACATCGAGTGCGAGACCCAGTCCACGCCCTCGCCGCCCATCTGGATCAGGCCCGCGGTGTCGCGCTCCATCCAGTTGGCCATGAAGTGGCAGCCGATGCCGGCCCGTGCACTCGAACCCTCGGGCACCACGGTCGAGGTGTTGTGCGGGCAGCCGGCGCAAAAATACGGCAGGCGCTTGACGCTGTCGGCGCTGTTGGCCAGTTGGGGGGCGGGCACGAAATCGACCACATGGCGGCGGTGGTCGTTGAACGTGCCATGGTCCGGGAAGTGGCGCAGCAGCCAGTCGGCCATCAGCTCGATCAGGCGCGAGGGGCGCAGCTCGCCGAGGGCCGAGACCAGGGGGCGCCCCTCCGGGTCGTTCTTTCCGACCAGCACGGGCCGGGCCTCGGCCGGGGCGTTGTAGAACAGCTCACGCAGTTGCTGCTCGACCACTGCGCCTTTCTCTTCGATCACCAGGATCTCGCGCAGGCCCTGGGCGAACGCCCGTACGCGCGTGGTTTCGATCGGAAACGACAGGCCCACCTTGTACAGCCGCACACCGGCGCTGGCCAACATGTCGGGGCTGATCTCAAGCCGGCGCAGCACCTCCATGAGGTCGTAATGCGCCTTGCCGCAGGTGATGATGCCGACTTTGGCGTGTGGCGACTCGATGATGTGCCGGTCGATGCTGTTGACCTTGGAGAACGCCGCCACGGCCGCCAGCTTGTCGATGAGGCGCGATTCGATGCGCAGCGAAGGCAGGTCGGGCCAACGGTAGTGCAGGCCATCGGCGGGCGGCTGGTGACCGGTGAGGGCGCGCACCGCCTCGGCATCCTGCCATTGCGCCACCCGGGCGTTGATCTCGTCGAGGTTGACGGTCGCACCGCTTTCCACCACCTCGGACAAAGCCGTCATGCCGACCCAGTTGCCGCTGTAGCGAGACAGGGCCCAGCCATACAGGCCGAACTCCAGGTACTCGGCCACATTGGCTGGCGAGACCACCGGCATGTGGAAGGCCTGCATGAGCTGGTCACTCTGGTGGGGCATCGAAGACGACACGCAGCCATGGTCATCCCCGGCCACCACCAGCACCCCGCCCTGCGGCGAGGAGCCATAGGCATTGCCGTGCTTGAGCGCATCCGCGGCACGGTCCACGCCGGGGCCCTTGCCGTACCACATGGCATAGACCGCATCGACCGTGCGCTCGGGATCGGATTCGACACGCTGGGTGCCCAACACCTGGGTGGCCCCCAGCTCCTCGTTCACGGCCGGCACGAAGCGCACCCCGTGGTCGGAGAATTTTTTTCCAACCTTCCAGATCGCCTGGTCGAGCATGCCCAGGGGCGATCCCCGGTAGCCGCTGACGAAGCCCTGGGTGTTCAGGCCACGCGCCGCGTCTCGGTTGCGCTGCATCAGCAACAGTCGCACCAGGGCCTGGGTGCCGGTGAGGAACACCTGTCCCTGCTCGGCCCAGAGGTTGTCGGACAGCTTGAAATCAGGGCGCAGCACCATGCTGCCGCCCGCGTTGGGGGTGGGTTGTGTCTCCATGTCGTTCTCGTGCCTCGTGGGGCTTTTGGCAAGCCTTCACTGTGCCGGAGGGGCGCGAGAATGTGATTCTTTGTTTTTGGCGAATTCCGCTTATTTGAGATTTTTATTCTTAAAATCAGCCATGAACGAGAATTTCACACTGGATGCGGCCAGCCTGCGGATCCTGCAGGAGTTGCAACGCGATTCACGCCAGACCGTGCAGCAGATTGCGGCCAAGGCCGGCCTGTCGACCACGCCCTGCTGGAAACGCATCAAGGAAATGGAGGCGGCCGGGGTGATTCGCGGCTACACCGCGCTGGTGGACCGCGGCAAGGTGGGGCTGAATCTGCTGGTGGTGGTGGAGGTGAACCTGAGCCAGCACACCGAGACCACGGTGCGCCAGTTCGAACGCGAGGTGGCGGTGTCGCCCCACATCGTGCGCTGCCTGA
>RXJO01000112.1:0-232 GCA_003987795.1 Curvibacter sp. | reverse complement strand
CACGGCACCATCTTCCGGCTGCCCGGGGTGTCGCAGGTGCGCTCCAGCATCGTGCTCAACGAGGTCAAGTCGGAGGTGCGGCTGCCGGTGGGCGAGGTCTAAGAGACTGTTCACGATCTCCCACGGGCGCGAGATCGTGAACAGGCTCTAACAGCCCGGCGCTTGCGCCACCAGATCACCACCCCGGTCACACTCAGCATGGCCACCACCAGGCCCATGGCCGAGATCAGCA
>RXJO01000200.1 GCA_003987795.1 Curvibacter sp. | reverse complement strand
AGAAAGCAGCAGGCTAGGGTTAATACGTGGATCAGATTTAGATGGAAATCCTGGGGGTTAGTGGGTCACTTCCAGATGGAAATCAACACAATGGCCACCTGCTGAGGTGAAGGAAGGCGATTTCGTCACCTTCGGCGGGTTCCCTGGGGAACTGCGCCAGGCCATGTCGTTCGACGAACTGTCCTTTGGAAGCTTCAGCATCGGGGCGTCACGAGTAACCTCGGTTAATGAGGACTATCTCGTGTGCCAGTTTGAACGCGAGTTCTGGGTGAAGCACGGCCATGAACCGGAGCCTGATTGCATTGGCGGCATGAGTGGCGGCCCTGTGTTCGCCATTCGGCACGGGAATGAAATCGACATCGTGACCTACGAGTTCATCGGGCACATCTACGAGTTCTCTAAGAACTTCGAGCTTCTTTACGTCCGTTTGGCGCGAGCCTGGGTCACATGAGCTGTCGAGAAAATGGCACATGCCTATCCTAGTCAAGAGGCGCTGCTGGATGACAGCTCCTTGGCTGGGAGAAGCCGGTCAAAGGCGCAATGCGAAGGACGGCTCCCGCTGCAAACCAGTCCATCGAAGCTAACCGATGCAGGACATTCCGAGACCTGGCCTCACCCCGCCCTAACGTCATAAAACCCGGCGATGAAGCCGGGCTTTATGTCCTTCGATGATCACGGCAACACCTGAAATTTGGCTACACAGTGGCTACACCACCCCAAAAAACAGAAATCCCGCTATCGTTTAAATAGCGAGATTTCCTTATCTAGCTTGGTAGGGCGTGAGGGACTTGAACCCGCGACCAAAGGATTATGAGTCCTCTGCTCTAACCAACTGAGCTAACGCCCCCCAACCTGAGCCCGCGGCCGGGTCAGGATCTGGCTATTGTAAGAGGCTACTTGTTGTGGCTCAGGGCGTTGGTAACCAATTTCGCCGTGATGTCGACGATCTGGATCATGCGGTCGTAGGGCATGCGGGTGGGCCCGATGACGCCCAGGGTGCCGACGATCTGGCCGTCGACCTCGTAGGGGGAGGTGACCACCGACAGTTCTTCGAAGGGCACGGTCTGGCTTTCGCCGCCGATGAAGATGCTCACGCCATCGGCCTGGCTGGAGATGTCGAGCAGGCGCATGAGCTGGGTTTTTTGCTCGAACAGGTCGAAGGCGCGGCGCAGATGGCCCATGTCGCCAGAGAAATCGCTGACCGACAGCAGGTTGCGCTCGCCCGAGATGACCACCTCGTCCTGGGCCTGGGTCAGGGCGTCCGAGCTGACGTTGACGGCCGCCTGCATGAGGGTGGCGATTTCGGCCCGCAGGCTTTCGACTTCGCCCTTGAGCCGTTCGCGCACCTGCTCGATGGCCAGGCCGGCGTAGTTGGCATTGAGGAAATTGGCCACCTCCAGCAGCTGAGACTGGGTGTAATCGGCCTCAGTGAAGATGACACGGTTCTGCACATCGCCATCGGGCGAGACGATGATCACCAGCAGGCGGCGGTCGGACAGGCGCAGAAATTCGATGTGGCGGAACACCGAGGTACGCCGGGGCGCCATGACCACACCCACGAACTGGGACAGGTTGGACAGCAGGTGGGCCGCGTTGGCGATCACCTTCTGGGGTTGTTCGGGGGCCAGTTGGGGCGTCAACAATTGTTCACGCTGCACTGTCAACATGGTGTCCACGAACAGGCGATAACCCCGCGCCGTGGGAATGCGGCCGGCCGAGGTATGGGGGCTGGCGATCAGGCCCAATTCCTCGAGGTCGGACATGACGTTCCGGATGGTCGCCGCCGACAACTCCAGGCCAGAAGCCTTGGACAGCGTGCGCGAACCGACCGGCTGGCCATCAGCGATGTAGCGCTCGACCAGAGCTTTCAACAACAACTTGGAACGGTCATCGAGCATGGCGCGATTTTAATGATGTAATTTATCGAATGAAGTCCCAATTCCACCACGTTGCCCTGATCGGCAAGTACCAGACTCATGGGCCTGGCGCCCATGCCGTCAATTCGCGTCAGGTGCTGGATGACATCGCGCATTTTCTGGCCCGTCAGGGTTGTGAGGTGGTGTTGGAGAGCGAAACCCAGGCTAACACGGGGCTGGGTTCCTATGCCACGCTCACCGTCGAAGAAATCGGCGCCCGCTGCGATCTGTGCCTGGTGGTCGGTGGCGACGGCACCATGCTGGGCATCGGGCGTCGGCTGGCCTGCCATGGCGTACCGCTGATCGGCATCAACCAGGGGCGGCTGGGCTTCATCACCGACATTCCCCTGGAGAACTACCAGACCACGCTGCGACCGATGCTGCGGGGCGAATACGAAGAAGATCACCGCAGCCTGATGCACGCCCAGGTGATGCGCGATGGCCACGTGGTGTTCGATGCACTGGCCCTCAACGATGTGGTGGTCAACCGGGGCGGCACCTCGGGCATGGTCGAGTTGCGGGTGGAGGTGAACGGGCACTTCGTGGCCAACCAACGCGCCGACGGCCTGATCATCGCCTCGCCCACGGGCTCCACGGCTTATGCGCTGTCGGCGGGCGGACCCTTGATGCACCCTTCGATTCCGGGCTGGATCCTGGCCCCGATCGCCCCCCACACCTTGTCCAACCGGCCGATCGTGCTGGCCGATACCGGCGAAGTGGCGATCGAGATCGTGAGCGGGCGCGACGTGAGCGCCAATTTCGACATGCAATCCCTGGCCTCGCTGATGCTGGGCGACCGGATCATCGTGCGCCGTTCGGTGCACCGGGCCCGGTTTCTGCATCCTCGCGGCTGGAGCTACTTTGACACCCTGCGCAAGAAAATGCACTGGAACGAAGGAGGTTCCTGACCGTGGCGCTCAAACGCATAGCCCTTCGCGACTTCGTGATCGTGGCGCAACTCGAACTGGACCTGGCATCTGGTTTCACGGTGCTGACCGGCGAGACCGGCGCGGGCAAGTCGATCCTGATCGACGCGGTGCAACTGACGCTGGGCGCCCGAGCTGATGCCACGGTGGTGCGCGACGGCGCCGCCCGCGCCGACCTGTGTGCCGAGTTCGATCTCACGCCTGAGGTGCGCCAGTGGCTGCAAGAGGCCGAACTGGAGGGCGACGAGCACAGCCTGCTGCTGCGGCGCACGGTGGACGCCCAAGGCAAGAGCCGGGCCTGGATCAACGGCACCCCGGCCACCGCCACCCAGTTGCGCCAGTTGGGCGACCTGTTGCTCGACATCCATGGTCAGCACGCCTGGCAGAGCCTGACGCGGCCCGAATCGGTGCGTGGCCTGCTTGACGCATACGCCCAGGTCGACACCCGCGCCATGCAGACGGCCTGGCAGCAATGGCGCACGGCCTTGAACGCGCTTGAACATGCCCGCGCCGCCCAGGCCACCCTGTTGCGTGAGCGTGAACGCCTGACCTGGCAGATCGGCGAACTGGACAAACTGGCCCCAGGTGTCGATGAGTGGGACGAGCTGAGCAATCAGCACACCCGACTGTCGAACATGCACACCTTGTTGGAAGCAGCCCAGGGCGCGGTCGAAACCCTGGAGGCCGAAGACGCCGGCACGCTGGCCCTGCTGGCCCGCGCCCGGGCCCGACTGCAGGACCACGAGCACCTCGAGCCCGAATTCAAGGCCATTGCCGATGTGTTGGCCTCCAGCCTGGCCCAGGCCGAGGACGCGGCGCATTCGCTCAACGCCTGGCTGCGCCGCACCGACCTCGACCCAGACACCCTGGCCGAACTGGACCAGCGCCTGACACAGTGGATGGGCCTGGCCCGTCGCTACAAACGCCCCCCGGCCGACCTGCCGGCCCTGCTGGCCGACTGGAAACGCGAGCTGCAGACCCTGGATGCCGCCGCCGACCTGGACAAGCTGGAGAGCGCAGCCGCCCAGACCGAGAAGGTGTTTCTGGCTGAGGCGCGACAGGTTTCGCGTCAGCGGGCGGTGGCCGCACCGCAGCTGTCTCGCGCCATCACGACGGCCATGCAGTCGCTGGGCATGAAAGGGGGCCGCTTCGAGGTCGCCCTGCCCGCGTCCGCAGCGCCGACGGCCAGCGGCCTTGAAGACGTCGAGTTTCTGGTCGCCGGGCATGCGGGCACCACGCCCAGATCGATCGGCAAGGTGGCCTCGGGCGGTGAGCTCTCCCGCATCGCCCTGGCCATCGCCGTCACCACCAGCCGCCTGGGCCAGGCGCAGACCCTGATCTTCGACGAAGTGGATTCGGGTGTCGGCGGCGCCGTAGCCCAGACGGTGGGCCATCTGATGCGCCAGTTGGGCCAAGACCGGCAAGTGCTGGCCGTGACCCACCTGGCCCAAGTCGCGGCCTATGCCCATCAGCACCTGCAGGTGTCCAAGCTGTCGGGCTCCGATGGCACCCGCAGCAGCGTGGCCCCCATCACGGGCGAGGCCCGGGTGCGCGAGGTGGCCCGCATGCTGGGTGGCGATGCGCAGTCGGCAGCCTCACTGGCGCACGCCCGAGAGATGCTGGATCTGGTCCCGGCAGGCGCGCTGCCGGATCCCGTCGACCCCGCCGCGCCGGTGGCGCGCAAGAAAAGGGCCTGAGCCATGGAAATCGTCCTCATCACCGGCATGTCGGGCTCCGGCAAATCAGTGGCCTTGCATGCGCTGGAAGACGCCGGTTTCTACTGTGTCGACAACCTGCCGCCTGAACTGCTGCAGCCTCTGGTGGCCCTGGAGCAGGCCCACCATGCCCACAAGCTGGCCATTGCCATGGATGTGCGCAGTGCCACCTCGTTGCCCCAGGTGCCGCAGCAGTTGCGCGCCCTGCGTGATGCCGGCATCACGGTGCGGCCGCTGTTTCTGGATGCCACGACCGACATCCTGGTGCGGCGCTACTCCGAGACCCGGCGGCGCCACCCGCTGTCACAAGGTGCCACCCAAGAACGCGCGCTGGTACAGGCCATCGAGCTCGAGCGGGAACTGCTGGCCGACCTGCGTGAGCAGGCCCATGTGATCGACACCAGTTTCATCCGGGCGGCCCAGTTGCAGCGCCACGTGAAGGACCTGGTCTCGGCCCCTGCCAGCCAACTGACGCTGGTGTTCCAGTCGTTCGCGTTCAAGCGCGGCATTCCGGTGGATGCGGATTTCGTGTTCGACGTGCGCATGCTGCCCAACCCTCATTACGAGCCCGAGCTGCGCGCACTCACCGGCAAGGACCAGGCTGTGGCCGACTTCCTGGCGGACAGCCCGCCGGTACGGGAGATGCAACGCCAGGTGGCTGAATTTGTGAGCCACTGGCTGCCCTCGATGGCCAGCGACCACCGCAGCTATGTCACCGTGGCCGTGGGTTGCACCGGTGGGCAGCATCGCTCGGTGTATCTGGTCGAGCAGCTGTCACGGCAATTCGCCACCGACTGGGTCACGCTGACCCGGCACCGCGAACTCGACAGTCACTGAGACGCCAGCAGGCGTCGCACGGGCGTCGGCAAGCCCAGCGCAGGCCAGTCGGCAGCGGCCACCCAGCGCCCCTCCAGACCGGGCACCGGGGGCTTATCGTGATGGGCGCAGCGCCATTGAACAGGGTGCAGGTACAGATCCCGGTGGGTGAGCACATGCAGAAATGCGGGCAGCACCTGTACTGAGGTGCCTGCCGGGCTGGGAGGCAATGCGGCCTCGCTCTCAAAAACAGGCAGGCACTCCAGACCGGCCCAAATGCCTTTTTGCGGACGTCGCTGCAGCCAGACCTGCCCCTGCGGCCCCACCAGCCACAGCAGCCACCAGCTCTCGGCACGGCGCTTGAGTTTGCGGGTGCGCACCGGGTAGCGCTCAGGGTCGCCCTCGGCCAGGGCCTTGCAATCGGCCTGCAGCGGGCACAGCAGACAAGTCGGCTTGCGCGTGGTGCAGACCGTGGCCCCCAGGTCCATCAGGCCTTGGGTGTAGGCCGGCATGTCGGGTGAACGATGCGCATCTTCGGCTTTGACAGGGGCCCGCGGCAGGAGATCGGTGGCCAGATCCCAGAGGCGGCGTTCGTGGGCCGCCACCGCCAAGTCATCTTGAAAGCCCAGGGCGCGGGTCAACACCCGTTTCACATTGCCATCGAGGATCGCCACCCGCTCTTCAAAGCAGAATGACGCGATGGCCGCCGCTGTCGAGCGCCCGATGCCCGGCAAGGTGAGCAGCACCTCGGCACGACGCGGAAAAACCCCGCCGTGCAGGTCGACCACCTGGCGTGCACAGGCATGCAGGTTGCGCGCCCGACTGTAGTAGCCCAGCCCGCTCCACAGGCCCAGCACCTCGTCCTGTCCGGCCGCCGCCAGGGCGGACACATCGGGAAAACGCGCCAGAAAACGGTCGAAGTAATCCAGCACGGTGGAGACCTGCGTCTGCTGCAACATGATCTCCGACAACCAGACCCGATACGGGTCGCGGGTGTTCTGCCAGGGCAGATCATGGCGCCCATGCTCGCGCTGCCAACGGACGACCCGCTGGGCCAGTGTTTCGTTCATTTGCTCACCCGGGGATGGTTTCAGGGCGCTGGGGCACTTGATCGACCGCTTCGAGCAGGTCCTGCGTCAGGCCCTGCAACTGGCGCGACTGGCGCTCGAGTTGCTGCTCGCTGGCCTCGATCTCGGCAATGCGCTCGGCCAGGCTGGAGGCCGCCTGCTGGATGCGGTCGATGGCCTCGAGGCGGCGTATGAAGCTGCGGCGGCGCTCGCGCACCTGGGCATCCATCTGGGCCACGGCCGCACGGCTCCAGAGCTCCAGATCATTGGCGGCAGACTCCAGCACCACGCGCAAGCGCGTGCCCAAAGCACGCACCAGACGCTCGCCGAAAGCAGGCTGGGCCAGGCGCAGCACATTGCCCAAGCTCAGGTACTGCAGATGATTGCTCTCAATGCGCAGCAACTCGGCTTCGTAACGACTCATGTCGGGTGCTGTGGGCACCTGAAGCGAGAAACCGTACTCGGCATTGAACTGCTTGAACGAGCTCGACAGCATGGTCTGCAACTCGCCACTTGCGCTGATGGCGCTCTTGAGCACCCGCCTCAATTCAGCGAAGGTCTCCAGATAGGCCTTGCGCGCCCCAAGCTTGATGCCGGGCTGGCGCAGGGCCTGGGCCAACTGGCTGAGGATGATCTTCAGGTTGCTGGCCGACAGCGTCTGCAAGGCCTCGCGCTGCAGCTTCAGGTGCACCGACTTGACGGCCTGCACGCGCGCATTGCTCTCGTCGAATTCGCCCTGCTCCTGCTCGATGCGGATGCGCATGCCATGGATCACCGAGGCATTCTTGCCACGCAAGCCATTGAGCTCGAGCATCTGCTCGGCCAGATCCCGGCGGCGGATGTTGAACACCCGACCCAGTTCGGTGCGCAGATCGCCGACGCCCTGCGCCACCGCCTGCTGCAAAATCGCGCGGCGGCTGCCCAGCAGGCCTCTTCCCAGGGCCTCTTCCAGCACTGGCAGCCGGCTGGCAGCCAGCAGCGAGGCATCGTTCGACACCTTGGCCACCAGCCCCTTCTGGGCGGAGACGGCCAGCACCTGCTCCACCGGAACCCCCAGCATCTCGGCCGACTGGGCACGCTGACGCTGGATCTGGGTTTCGATCTGCTCAGGGCTGCTCAGGGCATCCCACAAGGTGTCGATCTTGTTGAGCACCACGAGCCGTGACACGGACGAGCCTTCGGGTGGGGCCAGGTGATCGCGCCACATGGTGAGGTCAGACCGCGTCACCCCGGCATCGGCAGCGAGGATGAAGACCACCGCATGCGACTGCGGGATCAGGCTGACCGTCAGCTCGGGCTCGGCACCCACGGCATTCAGGCCCGGGGTGTCGAGAATCACCAGCCCCTGTTCCAGCAGCGGATGGGCCAGGTTGATCAGCGCATGGCGCCAGCGGGGCACCTCGATCATGCCGGCGGCATCAGGCAGGGGGTTGTCTTCGGGCGTTTCGTCATGCCAGAAACCCAGCGCACGCGCCTCGTCCTGGCTGACCCGGATGACTTCGGAGACTTTCTCCAGGGTCTGGGCCAGGGCCTCGGGGTCTTGCAGATCCAGGTCGATGCGCGTCCACTGCGCAGCGCGCTCACGCCATTCGGCCAGTGCCAGGGGCTCCAGCCGGGTCTGTACCGGCAGCAGGCGCAGGCAAGCCGGCAGATCGGGCTCGTAACCCAGTTCGGTGGGGCACATGGTGGTGCGACCGGCAGCAGCCGGCATGATGCGACGCCCATAGCCAGCAAAGAACAAGGCGTTGATCAGCTCCGACTTGCCGCGCGAGAACTCGGCCACGAAGGCCACGGTGACCTTGTCGGCCCGCACCTGGGCCTCCAGGCGCTGCAACTGGCCCTGCACGGCGGCATCCGCCAGGCGATGCGTGCGCGCCCATTCGCCCAGCTGCTTCAGGCGCAGCGCGAAGTCACGCCGCCAAGCCCCATGCTGGTCGAATTGTTCATTGAAAGTTGTGCCCACGGCGGCCCCGAAACGATGTGCGTTTGACTATAGCATCGCCCCTCGTTCGGCTCAGGCACGCTGGCACTGCGGACAATAGAAGGTCGAGCGCTGCCCCTGCTTGAGCAGCTTCACCAGCGTGCCACAGGCGCGGCAAGGCTGACCAGCGCGGCCATAGACCTTGGCCTCGAGCTGGAAGTAGCCCGACTGCCCCTCGGCATTGCTGAAGTCCCGCAGGGTGCTGCCGCCTTTTTCGACAGCCCGGGCCAACACATCGCGGATGGCACCATGCAGCCGGCGCGCCCGCGCCAGGCTGATGCGATCGGCCCGCGCGGTGGGACGGATGCCCGCCAGAAACAGGGCTTCGGACGCGTAGATGTTGCCTACGCCCACCACCACATCACCGGCCAGCAGCACCTGCTTGATGGCCGCGCGCCGCTGACGCAAGCCTGCGTGGAAGTTCTCGACCTGGAAATCATCACCCAAAGGCTCCAGGCCCAGGTGGTCGAGCAGTTTGCGCGCCACGGGGTCGGCCTCATCCATGGCGTGCACCACCGCACCAAAACGGCGCGGGTCGTGCAGACGCAGCAGGCCCTGGCTGGTGAGCAGGTCGAAATGGTCGTGTACGCCCGGGGGGCCAGAAGCCGCGCCGAAGGTCACACTGCCCGACATGCCGAGGTGCAACAACAGCAAGCCCCGATCCAGGTCCAGCAGCAGGTACTTGCCGCGCCGGCGCACCCGCAGCACGCGCTGCCCCACCAACTCGTCAGGCTCGCAGCCCAGAGGCCAGCGCAACGGCTTTCCCAACCGGGCCGAAAGCACCTCGGCACCGGCAATGCGATCGGCAAAACTGCGCCGGGTGACTTCAACTTCGGGTAATTCGGGCATCGCACATTTCGTTTGCAAGCATGGATTATTATGAGTCGAT
>RXJO01000408.1 GCA_003987795.1 Curvibacter sp. | reverse complement strand
CTTAAATCAGACATGGGTGACCTGACCTAAAGACTCCCCACAGGGAGGTAAAAGCGCGCCGCGGCCTCTGGTGGCTGTGACAGCCGCCAGACCACGGGCTGAAGCGCGGTGGTGGGAACCGGCATTGCCGGCGAGGGGAACCGCGGATTGTACCCTGGGGGTGCCTGGTTCGCCAAAGGCCCTTGGTCCATGTGCCTCTTTCCTGACCCAGCGCAACGATCGGGCAGGAATCGGCCTCGGCACCGTGAGATGCGGCATGCACCTTCGTGGCGCATGCCGGCGACCCGTTCGAGGGCCGACACCGCCTAGAATTCAGGGTTTGCCCGTTAATGCTCTCTGATATGCCATCAGCCTTCTTCCACACGCCTGCGCCTGTGCTGCCATTGCATCGCTTGTCGGCGTGCGTGGGTTTTCGGCCGTGGCGGGCAGAGCGTCGGGCGCGCGATGGTGGCAATGACAATGAAAAGGCAGGGGGCCGGGCATGACGGGTGAGGTGTCGACGATGGACTGGGATGTCCGGGGCTGGAGTCAGGCGCACCTGGCGCGGGTTGAACAGGCCTTGAGCGATTGGGTGGGGCGGGATGCGCCGGCCGATCTGGGCGAGGCCATGCGGTACGCCGTGCTCGATGGCGGCAAGCGTCTGCGACCGCTGCTCGTGCTGGCTGCCCAGGAGGCCGTGCAAGGTCTGCCCGCCGCCGGACTGCGTGCAGCCTGTTCGGTAGAGCTGATCCATGCTTATTCGCTGGTGCACGACGACATGCCTTGCATGGACAACGATGTGCTGCGCCGTGGCAAGCCCACGGTCCACGTGCAGTACGGTGAGGCGGGCGCCTTGCTCGCCGGTGACGCCTTGCAGGCCCTGGCCTTCGAGCTGCTCACCCCGGACGACGGCAGCGTGCCGGACGCGATGCAGGCCGTGCTGTGCCGGCTGCTGGCCCGTGCGGCGGGCAGCGAGGGCATGGCTGGCGGTCAGGCGATCGATCTGGCCAGCGTGGGCAAGGCGCTGGATGAGGCCAGCCTGCGCCGGATGCACCGCCTCAAGACGGGCGCCTTGCTGCAGGGCAGCGTGCTGATGGGGGCCGCTTGCGGCCCCTGCTCACCTCATGCGCTGCAGGCCTTGAGCCGCTATGGGGCGGCCATGGGCCTGGCCTTCCAGGTGGTGGACGACATCCTGGACGTGGTGGCCGATTCGGCCACGCTCGGCAAGACGGCCGGCAAGGATGCGGCGCAGGACAAGCCCACCTATGTCTCGCTGCTGGGGCTGGAGCCTTCGCGGGCCTATGCCGCCCAACTGCTGCAAGACGCGCTGGCGGCCCTGGCCGACAGCGGCCTGCCCGACACGCGTGCCCTGGCGGCGCTGGCCAACATGGTGGTGAACCGCTCCAACTGAATCAACACGAACGGCCCGCCGGCCCCGTCGAGGGTGGTCCGGGCCACTCGAACAACCAATAGCAATCCGCGATGCAATCCACCAGCTACCCCCTGCTGCAGAAGGTGAACGATCCGGCCGACCTCCGGCGGCTGACGCGCAGCGAGCTCAAGCAGCTCAGCGATGAACTGCGGGCCTATGTGATCGACAGCGTGTCGAAGACGGGCGGCCACCTCAGTTCCAACCTGGGCACGGTCGAGCTCACGGTGGCGCTGCATGCGGTGTTCAACACCCCTCAGGACCGGCTGGTCTGGGACGTGGGGCATCAGACCTATCCGCACAAGATCCTGACCGGCCGGCGTGATCGCATGGCCTCGCTGCGACAACTGGGCGGTCTGTCCGGGTTTCCGCAGCGCGCCGAGAGCGAGTACGACACCTTCGGCACGGCTCATTCCTCGACCAGCATCTCTGCCGCACTGGGCATGGCGATCGCCGCTCGGCAGAAGGGCGAAGACCGCCACGCGGTGGCCATCATCGGCGACGGCGCGATGAGCGCGGGCATGGCTTTCGAGGCCTTGAACAACGCTGGCGTCCAGCATGACTGCAAGCTGCTGGTGGTGCTGAACGACAACGACATGTCGATCAGCCCGCCGGTAGGGGCCCTCAACCGCTACCTGGCGCAGCTCATGAGCGGCCAGTTCTATGCGGCCGCCAAAGAGGTGGGCAAGTCGGTGCTCAAGCCGCTGCCCCCCTTGTTCGAGCTGGCCAAGCGCCTGGAAGAGCAGGCCAAGGGCATGGTGGTCCCGGCCACGTTGTTCGAGAAGTTCGGCTTCAACTACGTCGGGCCCATCGATGGGCACGACCTGGACTCGCTGATCCCCACGCTCGAGAACCTGCGCCATCTGCGTGGCCCGCAGTTCCTGCACGTGGTCACCAAGAAGGGGCAGGGCTACAAGCTGGCCGAGGCCGATCCGGTGGCCTACCATGGCCCGGGCAAGTTCGACCCGGCCGTGGGCCTGCAAAAGCCCAGCACGCCGCCCAAGACGACCTTCACCCAGGTCTTCGGTCAGTGGCTGTGCGACATGGCGGCGGCCGATGCCCGTCTGGTGGGCATCACGCCCGCCATGCGTGAGGGTTCGGGCATGGTCGAGTTCGAGAAGCGCTTCCCGGGTCGCTACCACGACGTGGGCATTGCCGAGCAGCATGCCGTCACCTTTGCCGCCGGCCTGGCCTGCGAAGGCTTGAAGCCCGTGGTGGCGATCTACTCCACCTTCCTGCAGCGGGCCTACGACCAACTGATCCACGATGTGGCCCTGCAGAACCTGCCGGTGGTGTTCGCCCTGGACCGGGCTGGCCTGGTGGGGGCCGACGGTGCCACCCATGCGGGCGCCTACGACATCCCCTTCCTGCGCTGCATCCCTCAGGTGAGCGTGGCCTGCCCGGCCGACGAGGCCGAGTGCCGCCAGCTGCTGACCACCGCTTATCAGCAGAACCACCCGGTGGCCGTGCGTTACCCCCGTGGTGCGGGCGTGGGCAAGGTGCCGGCCAGCGACCTGCAGCCCCTGCCTTTTGGCAAGGGTGAGATCCGTCGTCAGGGCCAGCGCATCGCCATCCTGGCCTTCGGGACCTTGCTCTACCCCGCGCTCGAAGCGGCCGAGGCCCTGGGGGCCACGGTGGTCAACATGCGCTGGGCCAAGCCGCTGGACACCGAGTTGCTGTTGCAGGTGGCGCACAGCCACGAAGCCCTGGTGACGGTGGAAGAGGGCGCCGTCATGGGCGGTGCCGGTTCGGCCGTCCTGGAGGCCTTGCAGGCGGCCGCCCTGGTGCGTCCGGTGCTGCAACTCGGTCTGCGCGACGAGTTCATCGAGCACGGCGATCCGGCCAAGCTGCTGAGCCTGCAGGGTCTGGACGCCGCAGGCATCCGCCAGGCCATCGAGCGGCGATATGTGCTGCAGGGCGATCAGGACTGACCTGCGCTCGTCAGCGGGGGCATGAGCGAGACCTGAGGCCAATCCTTGCAGAACCCTGAAGCCTTGTGCGAAGGGGGCTCGATCGCAGGGTAAACCCGTGCCGAGGGGGCTTGGTCACTTTCTACAATCCAGATTCCTCATTGCAGGTCCGGCTGTCGCGTGCGGCACCGGCCTGTGGGTTTTTCACACAGTTCGGAGTCAAAACCAAATGGATCGTCGTTCAATCCTCAAAAACGCAGGCATCGCAGGCGTTCTGGCCGCTGGTGCCGCCCCCGCCGTGCATGCCCAGGCCGCCGTGCGCTGGCGCTTGGCTTCCAGCTTCCCCAAGTCGCTTGACACGATCTATGGCGCAGCCGAAGTGTTCGCCAAGAAGGTCAAAGAGCTGTCGGGCGGCAAGTTCGAGATCTCGGTCCATGCCGGCGGCGAGCTGATGCCCCCGCTGGGCGTGGTCGACGGCGTGCAGCAAGGTTCGGTCGAGATGTGCCACACCGTGCCGTACTACTACTTCGGCAAGAACGAAGCCTTCGCGATCGGCGCCGCCATCCCTTTCGGCATGAACTCGCGTCAGATGACCTCGTGGATGATGCACGGCAATGGCCGCAAGCTCATGAACGAGTTCTACGCCAAGTACAACATCGTGAGCTTCGCTGGCGGTAACACGGGCGCCCAGATGGGTGGCTGGTTCCGCAAAGAGATCAAGACCCCCGCCGACATCAAGGGCCTGAAGTTCCGCGTCGGCGGCTTTGCCGGCCGTGTGATCGAGCGAATGGGGGGCGTGCCCCAGAACATCCCGGGCGGTGAGATCTACCAGGCCCTCGAAAAAGGCACCATCGACGCCGCCGAATGGGTGGGTCCGTACGATGACCAGAAGCTGGGCTTCAACAAGGTGGCCCCCTACTACTACTACCCCGGCTGGTGGGAAGGCGGCCCCGAGGTCGACTTCTTCATCAACAACAAGGCTTTCGACGGTCTGTCGGCCGAAAACAAGGCCATCATCGAAGCCGCTTCGGCCTACGCCCACGTCGACATGCAGGCCAAGTACGACGCCCTGAACCCCACGGCGCTCAAGCAGCTGGTGGGTGCCAAGACCAAGGTCGTCTCTTTCCCCAAGGAAGTGCTGCAGGCCTCGTTCGACGCCTCGATGGCCA
The DNA here is from genome assembly GCA_003987795.1 of Curvibacter sp. Classification (GTDB taxonomy): domain Bacteria; phylum Pseudomonadota; class Gammaproteobacteria; order Burkholderiales; family Burkholderiaceae_C; genus Curvibacter. Next base: position 4,800 of record RXJO01000408.1, on the reverse strand, counting down.
TCTACGCCGAACTCGAAGCCAAGAACCCCGACTGGAAGAAGATCTACTCCGACTACCGCGCTTTCCAGAAGGACCAGATCCTCTGGTTCCGCTTCGCAGAAGCCCGCTTCGACAGCTTCATGCAGACCGCCAAGCTGTGATGTCGTGGCGGCCGGCACCTTCGGGTGCCCGGCTTCCCGCCCGACCCCAAAACGCACCCTCGGGTGCGTTTTTTTTTGACTCACATGCGGCGGAACTCGGCCAGCTCGCGCAACAGCCGCTCGAACTCGCTGCGCAGTTCGGGCGAGGCAGCGTAGAACACCGCGAACTTGCCGCCCAAGGTGCGCACATAGAGGCGCGGCGCGATCAGCCATTCGAGCCCACGCACGCGGATCAGCTTGCCGTAGGCCAGATCGGCCAGGGGCATCACCTTGTCGCCCACCCAGCGTTGGCGCAGTTCGGTGCGGTCAAGGCGCGTGCGGCTGACCACGATGAACCAGGCGGTGCAACTGATCATCGCCTGGGCCGCCAAGAACCAAAGGCCGGCCGAACGGGCGTGCAGCACGGGCTGATCCTGCCACCACAGCTGGGCCAGCCAGACCCCGCAGGCCACCGTGATGCCCAGGGCCAGCCCTTTGACCAGCCGGGGGAAGGCCGGACCTTCGACCGATCCGCCGGCCGGTTCGAAGCGGAAGGGCGGAGGACCCATGCGGGGCAGTTCGGGCATGGCGTCGCCGATGGCGGTGGGGTCGGTGGGCAAGGTGGCTGGGGTGGGATCGCTCATGGATCAGTCCAAGAAAAAGCCCCTGACGGGCAGGGGCTGTGAGTCGGGGTAACTGGCAGGCCGTGCTTACTTGCTGTCGGCCGGCTTGTCGGTGGAGGGCTTGAACATCTCCTCGAGCTTCTTTTGCTCGGCGTCGGCATCTTCGGCCGAGGGATCGGCCTCTTCGGGCGGCGGGGCATCGATCTGCACCTTGTTGACGTCGATCACCGCCTCTTTGGGGATGAACATGGTCACGGTCTGGGGCACGAAGATCACCACGGCCACCAGCACCAGCTGCATCACCACCCAGGGGATGGAGCCCATGTAGATGTCAGCCGACTTGATGGGCGACTTGATGCGGCCTTCCTTGAACAGCGTGTCGGCGATGCCGCGCAGGTAGAACAGCGCGAAGCCGAAGGGCGGGTGCATGAAGCTGGTCTGCATGTTCACGCACAGCAGCACGCCGAACCACACCAGGTCGATGCCGAGCTTGTCGGCCACCGGGCCCAGCATGGGCAGGATGATGAAGGCGATCTCGAAGAAGTCGAGGAAGAAGGCCAGGAAGAAGATGAACACGTTCACGGCGATCAGGAAGCCGGTCTGGCCGCCTGGCAGGCCACTGAGCATGTGCTCGACCCACTTGGCGCCATCGACGCCCTGGAACACCATCGAGAACACGCGGGCGCCGATCAGGATGAAGACCACCATCGCGGTCAGCCGCATGGTGCCTTGCATGGCCTCCCAGATCAGGCCGCGGCTCAGGCGCTTGTGCATGGCGGCCAGCACCATGGCCCCCACCACGCCCATGGCGCCGGCTTCGGTCGGCGTGGCGACGGCGGTGTCGATCCCGGGCAGGCCACCCATCGAGCCCAGCACCGCGAAGATCAGCACGGCCGACGGGATGATGCCGCGCAGGCACTTGGCCCACAGCGACCAGCCGACCAGGGTGCGGGCCTCCTTGGGCACACCGGGCACATACGAGGGCTTGATCACGCCCAGGGCGAAGGTGTAGCCGGCAAAGATCAGCACTTGCAGGATCGAAGGACCCCAGGCACCCTTGTACATGTCGCCCACCGAGCGGCCGAGCTGGTCGGCCATCACGATCAGCACCAGCGAGGGCGGCACCAGCTGGGTGATGGTGCCCGAGGCCGCCAGCACGCCGGTGGCGTAGCGCATGTTGTAGCCGTAGCGGATCATCACCGGCAGTGAGATCAGGGCCATGGCGATCACCTGGCCAGCCACGGTGCCCGTGATGGCGCCAAGGATGAAGCCGACGATGATCACCGAATAGCCCAGCCCGCCCTTGACGGGGCCGAACAGCTGGCCCATGGAGTCGAGCATGTCTTCGGCCAGCCCGCACTTCTCGAGCAGGGCGCCCATGAAGGTGAAGAAGGGAATGGCCAGCAAGAGGTCGTTCGACAGGATGCCGAACATGTTGAGGGGCAGGTTAGAGAGGTAGCTGGCCGGGAACCAGCCCTGGCTGATGGCGAAGAAGCCAGAGGCCAGGCCGAGGGCCGCCAGTGAGAAAGCGACCGGGAACCCGATCAGCATGACCAGCACCAGCCCTCCGAACATGAAGGGCGCGAAATTTTCCATCTGCATTTTGTGTGTCCTGAAATCCGGTGGTTGAGGGTGAAGGTGTCAGCGCGGGGCTGGCATCACTGCACCGGTTTTTCGTAGCGGGTGTCGAGTTCGAGGTGGCCTGTGAGGTAGGCCACGCGCTTGATCACCTCGGACACGCCCTGCAGGAACATCAGGCCGAAGCCCGTGGGCAGCAACAACATGGCGGGCCAGCGGATCAGGCCCCCGGCGTTGCCCGACATCTCGCCGGACAGGTACATCTTCATGAACAGCGGCCAGCTCAGGTAGGCCAGCAGACCCATCACCGGCAGCAGGAACACCACCAGGCCGAGCAGGTCGACCACCACCGGGCCCTTGCCGCGCAGCTTGCCGTAGAGGATGTCGACGCGCACGTGCTCGTTGAACTTGAGCACGGCAGGCGCGCCCAGCATCACGGTGGCGGCGAAAAGGTACCACTGGATTTCGAGCCAGCCGTTCGAGCTGATGTCGAAACCATAGCGGATGAAGGCATTGCCGGCTGAGATGAGGGCGGCGGACAGCACGGTCCAGGCGGCCACCTGCGACATGCGCACGCTGATCCAGTCCACCAGCGCAGAGAGTTTGAGTAAGATTGACACGCTGTGTCTCCAGTGATTTTTTGAACTGTGTACCCCAACACCCGGTCGGGCGGGTGCCCCAAGTCGGCAACCTTGGCGGGTGGGCAATGGTAGCGCCAGCTCACTGAAAAAACCCTGACTACCTGAGGGCGGGTTTCCCCCAGGACCGGCGGGGTCGGCCCCGGGGCTCCCCCCGACACCCATCATCGCCCCGACCCAAGCGCGGGGCACGCTGCAAGGAGCTTTTTTGTCACCCGATCCGATTCACCTGATGGCTGCTGCGGTGTTCGCCATCGCCCTGGTCCATACCTTTGCCGCCAGCGCCATCGAGCACCTGGCCCATCGCTACCCGCGCCATGCCGGCCTGCTGCACCTGCTGGGTGAGGTCGAGGTGGTGTTCGGCTTCTGGGCCTTCGTGCTGCTGGGGCTGATGGCCTTGGTGCAGGGCACGGCCAGCGCCGTGGCCTACGCCGAATCGCGCCAGTACACCGAGCCCCTGTTTGTGTTCGTGGTCATGGTGGTGGCGGCCTCCCGTCCGGTGCTTGAGGCGGTTTCGTCGGTGCTGCAGGCCTTGTGTGGCGTGCTGCCCTTGCGCCGTCCGGTGGCCCAGGCCTGGCTGGTGCTGGCAGGGGTCCCGCTGCTGGGCTCCTTGATCACCGAGCCGGCCGCCATGACGATTGCCGCGCTGACCCTGTCTGGCACGGTGTTCCGGCCCGAAGTGCCGGTGCGCCACAAGTATGCAGCGCTCGGTGTGCTGTTCGTGAATGTCTCCATCGGTGGCACCCTCACCTCGTATGCCGCGCTGCCGGTGCTGATGGTGGCCGGGGCCTGGCAATGGGATTCGGCCTTCATGCTGACGCACTTCGGCTGGAAGGCCGCGGTGGCCGTGGTGATCAATGCCACCGCGGTGGTGGCTTTCATCCGGTCTTCCTTGCAGGAGTCCGAGCCTCAGCGCACCCCGCCGGACCCCAGCGTGGCCGTGCCCTGGGTGGTGACGGCCGTGCACCTCGGTTTTCTGGCCGCTGTGGTGCTGATGGCCCACCACCCGGTGATCTTCATGGGGCTGTTCATGATGTTCCTGGGCTACACCCAGGCCTACAGCCGCTTCCAGTCGCCCCTGATCATCAAGGAAGGCTTGTTGGTGGGCTTCTTCCTGGCCGGGCTGGTGGTGCTGGGGGGCTTGCAGCAGTGGTGGCTTCAGCCCCTGGTTTCGGGGCTGTCGCCCACGGCGCTGTTCGTCGGGGCCACGGCCTTGACCGCCATCACCGACAACGCGGCACTGACCTACCTGGGTTCTTTGATCGAGGGGATCTCCGACAGTGCCAAGTACATGCTGGTGGCGGGCGCTGTCACCGGGGGCGGGCTCACGGTGATCGCCAACGCCCCCAACCCGGCGGGGGTGGCTCTGCTGCGCAACGGCTTCCCGGACGGGGCCATCAGTGCCGGCGGGCTGCTGCTGGGCGCGCTGGCACCGACGGCGGTGGCGGCACTGGCCTTCTTCTTTCTCTGAACCCGTGGCCTGACGCGCTGCCCTGCACATGCCCCATCCTGCCCTGAACCCTTCGGCCGTGATCGATTCTCCGCAGCTCTGGTCGGCCGGTCCGGCGTTGCTGTCACTGGCTCTGATGGATGCCCGCAACCACACCCTGGCCCTGCTGGCACGCTTCGAGGAGGCCGAGGACAGCGGCCACTGGCGCTGGCAACCGGGGCCCGGGGTTGAGCCCCCACTCTGGCTGGCGGGCCATGCCGGCTGGTTTGCCGAGTATTGGGTTGGGCGCAACACCCGCCGATCCCTGGGGCCGTCCTGCCCGCCCGATCCCTTGCGCCTGCCCTCGCTGGATCCTGCAGCCGACCGTCTGTGGGATCCGGGTCTGCGCAGCG
>RXJO01000042.1 GCA_003987795.1 Curvibacter sp. | reverse complement strand
TGAGCACCGAGACCGAATACACCACCCGTGCGGGGAGCGGCAGCCTCTCGCTGTCGAACATGGCGCAGGCGGCGGCGTAGGCCACCGAATCCGGGGTGGGCAAGATCCACTCCTGATCGTGCAACTCACGCAAGCTGAGCCCCTGTTGCACCGCCAACGGATGGCCGCTGTCAACGACCACGCAGAGTGCCTCGTCGTAAAGCTTGTGGTGTTGCAGGCGATCAGAGGGCACCGCCGCCGGCAGAGGCTCGTTGTCCTGCGGCAGGTAGCCGACCACCACGTCCAGATCGCCGCAGGCCAACGCCGGGAACAGCGTGGTGTTGGTGCCGACCCGGACTTCGACCTCCACATCGGGCGCCACCTCGCGCAAGCGGTGGATGGCCTCGGGCACCAGCGCCGCCGAAGCCGTGATGAGCGTGCCCACCACCACATGGCCGGACACCCCCATCTGCCAGGCATTGAGCCCGTCGGAGAGGCATCGAAGCTCCAACAGCATGGTGCGCGCGTGGCGTTCGAACAGGCGACCGAACTCGGTGAGCACCACCCCCTTCTTGCTGCGCACGAACAACGCCTGATCGAGGTATCGTTCGAGCTCGTGCAGCGATTTGCTGACGGCGGGCTGGGTCAGGGCCAGCTCGCGCGAGGCGGCCAGGATGGAGCCGGCCTGCACCACCGCCTCGAACACCACCAATTGCGACAGTTTGAGCGAACGCGCCAGCGACAGGCGCGATTGTTTGTAGTTCCGCATCGTGCACAAGCTCCTGGAAGGATCTGTCTGGCAAAGACAGCCACTGCGGCGCAGTGCGTGCGCAGCTTAGAGGCGAGCCATCCAGGCCGGGTAAGCAAATGCAGGGGCCACGCGCCCCTCATCCACCGGCCGCTTGACGGGCCGTGGGCATCACGAGCGCTTCCCCCTCGATCACCACGATGTCGCCAACCGTGCAGACTGTCGTCAAGCTCACCCGTCGTTTCTCTGGAAACAATTGCTTGACAGTCACGGTGGCTTTGACGGTATCACCGGGTCGCACCGGGGCCTTGAAGCGCAGGCTCTGCGACAGGTAGACCGTGCCCGGCCCGGGCAGCTTGCCGGCGATGGCGGCCGAGATCACGCTGGCCGTGAGCATGCCGTGTGCGATGCGCCCCTTGAAGGGCGTGCCCAGGGCGAACTCCTCGTTGATGTGCATGGCGTTGTTGTCGCCCGACGCACCGGCAAACAGCACGATGTCGGCCTCGGTGATCGTCTTGGCAAAGCTGGCACTCATGCCCGTTTGCAGGTCTTCGAAATCATGGCCCTGGAGGTCATTCATGGATGGCTTTCATTCAGATGGAGTGAGAGGGCGCTCAGGCCACCCGACGCATCGGGGCCGCCTGGTTGAACGCCGCCAGCAGGCGGGCCTGCTCGGCACGTGCGGCCTCAAGGCTGCGGTGTTTCACATGCCCGTACCCACGGATGCTGTCGGGCAGTTGGGCCAGCTTCAAGGCCGTGTCGATGTTGTCGGGGCGCAGCCGGCTCAGCACGTCGGTCATCAAACGGCAGTAGTCCTCGATGGCCTGGCGCTCCTGGCGCCGCTCCTCGGTCTTGCCGAAGATGTCCAGCGCGCCACCGCGCAAGCCCTTGCAGCGAGCCAGCCATTTGAAGGCCGTCAACACCCAGGGGCCATAGGCGCTCTTGATCAAGTGCCCCGTCACCGGATCGCGCCTGGACAGCAGCGGAGGCGCCAGGTGGAACTGCAAGCGGTGGCCTGGCTTGAACTCGGAAGCCAGCCGGGCCAGAAACTCGGGGGCACTGTGCAGGCGGGCCACCTCGTACTCGTCCTTGTAGGCCATCAGCTTGTAAAGGTTGCGCGCCACCGCCTCGGCCACCAAGGTGCTGCCCGGCAAGGCCTGGCGTTCCAGGTCGGCAGCCTGTCGCACGAACCGGGCGTACCGTTGGGCATAGGCCTCGTTCTGGTAGTCGATCAGATCGGGCACCCGGCGCTGCAGCAGACGCAGCAACTCGCCATCGGCACCACACGCGTCAACCATCTTCTGCGCCGCTGCGCTCAAACGCACCGGGCGGTGCAAGGTGACCACGCTGCCTGCTGCGGGCGCGGTGTGGAGGCGAGCGATCTCGGCATCGACCAGATCACGCCGGGCCACGGCCAGGCGCCCCCAGCGGAAGGCCGCCAGCCCCATGTCGACCGCCACGCCCGCCTGCACGATGGCGGCCTCGATCGAGGTGGCCGCCAGCGGCAGCGCGCCGGCCTGGTAAGCCACGCCCACCATGAAGATGTTGGTGGCCATGCTGTCGTCAAACAGCGCCTCAGCCAGCCCTTGGCCATCGAGGAACACACTGTCGGCCGCACGGCAGACGCGCTGGATGCCTTGCACCAGCGGCTCCAGCTCGGGGAAGCGGACCTGCCGGTCGGACACCATCTGGCCGGTGGGGGCACGCGTGGTCGAGACCACCGCCACCGTCACCTCGGGGTGGCATTTGTCCAGGTTCTTGGGGTCGGTGGCGTTGAGGATGTCAAAGCCCAGGTACAGATCGGCACAGCCGTCGGTGATCTTGTTGGCGCCATTGAACGGTGCCGCGGTGATCTTCAGGTCCGAGATCACCGCCCCACCCTTTTGCGCCAGTCCAGTCTGGTCCAGACCGACCACATGCTTGCCCTCGATGCGGGCCGCGTTGGCGATGGTCGAGGCGACCGTGACCGAACCCGTGCCGCCGATGCCCATGATGTGCACCCCGAAGTCGCCGCGCACCTTGGGTTCGGGCTCGGGCAGTGCATGCGTCATGGGCAGCACGCGACCCTTCTTCTTTTTCTTCGCTGGCGCCTCACCTGCCGCTTCAGGGGCGGGTGTGACGGTCAGGAACGAGGGACAGAAGCCATCGACGCAGGAGAAGTCCTTGTTGCACGAGCCCTGATGGATGCGCGTCTTTCGACCGAATTCGGTTTCGACAGGCTCCACGCTCATGCAATTGGATTGTTCTCCGCAGTCGCCACAGCCCTCACAGACCCGTTCGTTGATGACGACGCTGGCGGCGGGTTCTGGCCGCTGGCCACGACCGCGCAGCCGTCGCAGTTCCGCGGCGCACTCCTGATCATGGATCAGCACGGTGGTACCGGGCACCGCAGCCAATGCGCGCTGCGCCTCGTCCAGCCGATCGCGATGCCAGACCTCGGTGCCCGCGGGCAGGGCCACGCCAGCGTACTTGGCGGGTTCATCGGTGGTGACCAGCACGCGGCTGACCCCGTTCGCGAGCAGCTCGGAGACCACGTTGGCCACCGGATGACTGCCCTGGATGGCCTGGCCACCCGTCATCGAAGTGTGGGCGTTGTACAGCAGCTTGTAGGTGATGTTGACGCCAGCGGCCACGGTGTAGCGCACCGCCAGATTGCCCGAGTGGAAGTAGGTGCCGTCGCCCATGTTCTGGAAGATGTGCGGCACCTCGGTGAACGGCGCCATGCCGATCCATTGCGCGCCCTCGGCGCCCATGTGCGTGCCCATGACCACGTTGCGGTCCATCCACATCGCCATGGTGTGACAACCGATGCCGGCCGACACCACACTGCCTTCCGGGGCCACCGTGGAGCTGTTGTGCGGGCAACCGGAGCAGAACCAGGCGGTGCGGCCGGCGGTGACGGGGTCTTCGCGCAGATGGATGGCCTCCAGGCGGCTCAACCAGGCCTCGGCCGATTCGATGCGGACCTTCTGCGACAGGCGCTTGTAGAGCGCGCGAGCGATCACATCGGACTCGAACTCGCCACCCGGCGGCAGCAGGGCTTGCTCCTGCTCGTCGAACTTGCCGACGATGCGGGGCGCTCGGGCGCTGCCGTAGAGCACGTTCTTGGCGAACATCTCCAGAAAGGGGCGCTTCTCCTCGATCACGAACAGCTCTTCCAGACCCTCCGCGAACTCGCGCACGATGGTGGGCTCCATGGGGAACAGCATGCCCATCTTGAGGATGCGCACCCCGTGCCGCTTCAAGGCGGCTTCGTCCAGTCCCATCTCGCTCAAGGCCTGCATCAGGTCGTTGTAGGTTTTGCCTGCGGTCAGGATGCCCAGCCAGGCATCGCGGTTGGGCAGCACCACGTTGTTGAGTTTGTTCACCCGCGCGTAGCGCTTGGCCAATTCCAGACGCTGCGTGTACAGCGAGTGCTCCATCTCCAGGGCTTCGGCCCGCACGTTCATCCCCAGGTTCATGCGCGGCGTGAAGGGCACGCCGTCGAACTCCAGGTCGGGTTGCACGAAGTTCAGGCGCTCGGGCGAGACTTCGGCACTGCCGCTGCCATCAGCGACGTTGGTGACCATCTTGAGGCCCACCCACAGCCCGGACAGGCGCGACATCTGGTAGCCATGCAAGCCCAGGTCCAGGATCTCCTGCACCGTGCCCGGGTACAGCGAGGGCATGCCCAGGTGGAACAGCATGGGCTCGCTCTGGCTCGGCAGCGAAGACGACTTGCAGCTGGGGTCATCCCCCACCACCGCCAGCACGCCGCCATTGCGCCCCATGCCGGTGTAGTTGGCGTGCTTGAGCGCATCGCCACTGCGGTCCACCCCCGGAGCCTTGCCGTACCACAGGCCCGTGACACCATCGAACTTTTCCTGGCCCACCGCGCCCAGCATCTGCGTGCCCCAGACGGCTGTGGCCGCGAGGTCTTCATTGAGGCCATCGACAAAGCGGATGTTGTGCTCCAGCAGCAGCTTCTGCCGCTTGATCAGCGCAGCGTCGAGCATGCCGACCGGCGATCCCCGGTAGCCCGAGACAAACATGCCGGTGCGCAGGCCTCGGCGCTGGTCGGTGCGGATCTGATCCAGCGTCAATCGCACGAGGGCGTCGATGCCTCCCAGGTGGACGATGCCTTCTTCGCGGGTGAACGGGCTGTTGGGGTCTTGCTTCGCAGACATGGGACGACTCTCTCGGTGGAACGGGCCTACGGGGATGAAGGACGGGATCGGCATGACAGCCGACAACGTCGGCCTGGCTGCCCCAGGCTCACGCACAAAGAGAGGCCCGGCAGCAGCTTTCCGCCACAGGCGTGCATGTCAACAGGCACACCCGACTGCAGCGGTGCGCGGCCACTTTATCCAGTGCCTTGCCCCCTGGATAATGAAAAACTGCGAGCGATGTATGCCCGTTTTGAATAGCTGGTCGCCCAGCGACTCAAGGACCAGGCACCGTCGAATCCACTCCTGTCACCCAGGTACAGACCGCTCAGGGATGCCCGCCTTGACACCCCGCACAGGCCTGCCTACGGTGGGTCACCACCCAAACCAATTTCGGAGACATCATGGGTCGCACCCTGGAATTCTTTTTCGACGTTGGCAGCCCCGCGTCCTACCTGGCCTGGACGCAGCTGCCGGCGCTCGCCGCGCAGACCGATGCCCGGCTGCTGTGGCGCCCGATGCTGCTGGGCGGCGTGTTCCAGGCCACCGGCAATGCCTCGCCCGCCACCGTGCCCGCCAAGGGCGCCTACGTGTTCCGCGATCTGGCACGCTTTGCCGATCGCTATGGGGTTCCGCTGCGACGCAACCCGTTCTTCCCGATCAACACGCTGGTGCTCATGCGAGCCGCCACGGGCTATGTCATGCACCAGCCCGAGCGCCTGCAGACCTACCTGGCTGCCGTCTTCGATGCGCTTTGGGTGCAAGGGCTGAACCTGGGCGACCCGATGGTGGTGGGCCGGGTGCTGGCGGGCGTGGGCCTGGACGCGGACCAGGTGCTGTCGTGGTGCTCGGATGCCCACGTCAAGGCCCAGCTGAAAAGCACCACCGATGAAGCCGTGCGCCGGGGCGTGTTCGGCGCGCCCACCTGCTTTGTGGGAGATGAGATGTTCTTCGGTCAGGACCGGCTGGATTTCATCCGTGCCGCCTTGCAGACAGCTCAGGCCTGATCGTCTGCAGGCAGCGGTTCTGGCGATGCCGCCTGCACCTGGCCGGGCGGCGTGGCCGCCACGGTCACCAGCGTCAGGCCCAGCACGCGGGCCATCTCGACCAAGGTACTCAGCCGTGGGTCGATGGCGCCCGATTCGATGCGTTGCACCGTCATGCGCGACAGACCGGCCCGCTCGGCCAGCTCCTGCTGCTTGAGCCCCTGGCGTTTGCGGGCGGCTTGCAGTTCGGCAATGAGGTTCATGGGGTCTCCGGCGCTCAGATGACAGGGGGTGGCATTGTGCCCTCGTCAGCCGCTGCCTTGCAGGGCAGACGCAAAAAAACCCGCCGCAGCGGGTTTTCGGGCAGTCGCGAACACAGAGCGTCAGGCGGCCAGCAGACGGGCCTTGGCCTCGGCGTATTCACGCTTGAGCTGAGCCACGAGGTCGGCCGTCTTCTGCACCTTCGTGATGGCGCCGATGCCCTGGCCGCAGCCCCAGATGTCTTTCCAGGCTTTCTTGGCGTCGCCGCCGAAGTTCATCTTGCTGGGATCGCTCTCGGGCAGGTTGTCCGGGTCCAGGCCGGCGGCCCGGATGCTGGGCTTGAGGTAGTTGCCGTGCACACCGGTGAACAGGTTGCTGTAGACGATGTCGTCCGAATTGCCGTCGACGATGGCCTGCTTGTAGCCTTCTGCCGCGCGCGCCTCTTCGGTGGCGATGAAGGCCGAACCCATGTAGGCGAAGTCGGCGCCCATGGCCTGGGCCGCCAGGATGGCACCGCCCGAGGCGATCGAGCCTGACAGTGCCAGGGGGCCGTCAAACCACTGGCGGATCTCCTGGATCAGGGCAAACGGGCTCTTGGTGCCGGCATGGCCACCGGCGCCTGCGGCCACCGCGATCAGGCCGTCAGCGCCCTTTTCGATCGCCTTGTGGGCAAAGGCGTTGTTGATGATGTCGTGCATCACCACGCCGCCGTAGCTGTGGATGGCCTCGTTCACGTCGGTGCGGGCGCCCAGCGAGGTGATGATCACCGGCACCTTGTACTTGATGACCATCTCGATGTCGTGATCAAGGCGGTCGTTGCTCTTGTGCACGATCTGGTTGATCGCGAACGGTGCGGCCGGGTTGTCGGGGTTGGCCTTGTTGTGGGCCGCCAGGGCCTCGGTGATCTCGGCCAGCCACTCGTCCAGCTGGGCTGCCGGGCGGGCATTGAGCGCCGGCATCGAGCCGATCACACCGGCCTTGCATTGCTCGATGACAAGCTTGGGGTTGCTGATGATGAACAGCGGCGAGCCGATGACCGGAAAGGGGCGGTTGGCGAGCGCCGGAGGCAGTTTCGACATGTGTTTTGTCTCCAGGATGGGTCTGGGCGAATTTTGACGGGCGCGGGGTCGGCCGCACTGTCCGTTTCGGGACAGCGCAGCCCGTCCGTTCAGAAGGCTTCGGGGGCCAGCGCGGTCACGCTGTCGGCACCTTCGACAATGCTGTCGCGCAGGCCGGGAGCCTTGCTCAGCAGGTGGTCGGCATAGAAGCGCGCGGTGCTGATCTTGCTGCGCATGAAAGCCTCGTCCTGGCCCTGGGCCAGCAGGTCCTGCGCCACCAACAGCGAACGGGCCAGTTGCCAGCCGGCGACCACATTGCCGGCCAGCATCAGGTAGGGCACCGAGCCGGCAAACACGGCGTTGGGCGAGGCCTTGGTGTTGCCGGCCACGAAGTCGACCACGTCGAGGAAGGCCAGACGGGCGGCCTTCAAACGCTTGGCGACGGCAGCCGCGGTCTCGGTGCCACTGGCCAGCAAGGCAGCCTCGGTCTGCTCGATCTGGGCGGCAATGCCCTTGGCCGTCTGACCCCCATCACGGGCGGTCTTGCGACCCACCAGGTCATTGGCCTGGATGGCGGTGGTGCCTTCGTAGATGGTCAGGATCTTGGCATCGCGGTAGTACTGGGCCGCGCCGGTCTCCTCGATGAAGCCCATGCCGCCATGCACCTGCACGCCCAGCGAGGTCACCTCCAGGCTCATCTCGGTGCTGTAGCCCTTGACCAGCGGCACCATGAACTCATAGAAGGCCGCGTTCACCTTGCGGGTGTCGGCGTCGGGATGGTGATGGGCCGCATCGTAGGCCGCCGCCGCCACGCTGGCCATGGCACGGCAGCCTTCGGTGTAGGCGCGCATGGTCATCAACATGCGCTTCACATCAGGGTGGTGGATGATGGCGGCACTGGCGTTGATGCTGCCATCCACCGGGCGGCTCTGCACGCGGTCCTTGGCGTATTGCACGGCCTTCTGGTAGGCGCGCTCGGCCACCGCAATGCCCTGCATGCCCACCGCATAGCGGGCTGCGTTCATCATGATGAACATGTATTCGAGGCCCCGGTTCTCCTGCCCCACCAGGTAGCCGATCGCGCCGCCGTGGTCACCGTACTGCAGCACAGCGGTGGGGCTGGCCTTGATGCCCATCTTGTGTTCGATGCTCACGCAGTGCACATCGTTGCGTGCGCCCAGCGAGCCATCGGCGTTCACCATGAACTTGGGCACCACGAACAGGCTGATCCCCTTCACGCCCTCGGGTGCGCCCTGCACACGGGCCAGCACCAGGTGGACGATGTTCTCGGCCATGTCGTGCTCACCGTAGGTGATGAAGATCTTGGTGCCGAAGATCTTGTAGGTGCCATCGGGCAGCGGCTCGGCGCGGGTGCGCACCAGCGCCAGGTCGGAGCCGGCCTGGGGCTCGGTCAGGTTCATGGTGCCGGTCCATTGGCCCGACACCAGCTTTTCGAGGTAGGTCGCCTTGAGTTCGTCGCTGCCAGCGGTCAGCAAGGCCTCGATCGCGCCATCGGTCAGCAGCGGGCACAGGGCGAAGCTCATGTTGGCCGAGTTGAGGATCTCGGTGCAGGCCGCACCAATCGTCTTGGGCAGGCCTTGGCCACCGAAATCGACCGGGTGCTGCAGGCCCTGCCAGCCGCCTTCGGCGTACTGCTTGAAGGCCTCCTTGAAGCCCGGGGTGGTGGTGACCACGCCGTCCTTCCAGCTCGACGGGTTCTTGTCACCGTCCCAGTTCAAGGGGGCGATCACGCCCTCATTGAGCTTGGCACACTCTTCGAGCACAGCCTGGGCCGTCTCCAGACCGGCGTCCTCGAAGCCGGGAATCTGCGAAACCTGTTCGATGTTGGCCAGGTGTTCGATGTTGAACAGCATGTCCTTCAGGGGGGCGGTGTAACTCATGGGTTCATCTCCGGATATGAAAAGGGCATCGCGAACGATGCCCATTTGTTTTGTCATCGGGTCGGGGGGCTGGCCCTCAACTCAGCTGTGGTCAGAGCTGGCCGATCAGCTCAGGCACGGCCGCAAACAGATCAGCCTCCAGGCCGTAGTCGGCCACGCTGAAGATCGGCGCCTCGGGGTCTTTGTTGATCGCCACGATCACCTTCGAGTCCTTCATGCCCGCCAGGTGCTGGATCGCCCCGCTGATGCCGCAGGCCACGTACAGGCTCGGCGCCACGATCTTGCCGGTCTGGCCCACTTGCCAGTCGTTGGGCGCGTAGCCCGCGTCCACCGCCGCACGGCTGGCCCCCAGCGCCGCGCCCAGCTTGTCGGCCAGCGGCGTCAGCACTTCGTTGAACTTCTCGCTGCTGCCCAACGCCCGGCCGCCCGACACGATGATCTTGGCTGCGGTCAGTTCGGGGCGGTCGCTCTT
>RXJO01000423.1:8224-9379 GCA_003987795.1 Curvibacter sp. | reverse complement strand
ACGGCTTCTACCGCACGCCCAAGATCCATTACGACAAGCACACGCTCACCGGGCGGCCGTTCTACTACTTCAGCTACGGCGCTGCCTGCACCGAGGTCGCCATCGACACCCTGACGGGCGAGAGCCGGGTGCTGAAGGTAGACATCCTGCACGACGTGGGGCACAGCATCAACCCGGCGATCGACATCGGCCAGATCGAGGGCGGTTTCGTCCAGGGCATGGGCTGGCTGACCACCGAGGAACTGGTCTGGAACGACAAAGGCCATCTTGCCACTCACGCCCCCAGCACCTACAAGATCCCGGCCACAGGTGACATCCCGGCCCACTTCAAGGTGGACTTGTGGCCCGAGCCCAACCGCGAGGACAACGTGCTGGGCAGCAAGGCGGTGGGCGAGCCCCCATTCATGCTGGCCATCAGCGTGTTCGAAGCCCTGAAGGATGCCCTGGCCCAGGCACGCACCCAGGCGGGCCGCCCCGGCCCGGTGCAACTGGAGGCCCCGGCCACGGCAGAGCACGTGCTGCAGGCGCTGAACCAGCCTTGAGACCGGGCAGTGGCTGAAGGCCGGGCCGGCTTTCAGCCCTGCGCCACAGGCGAGTTGACCCGCGTGACCACCACCTGGTTGCGACCGCCGCGCTTGGCCTGGTAGCAGGCCATGTCGGCGGCGTGCAGCACCGCGGCCACATCGTGGTACTGAGGGCCCAGCTCGATCAAGCCGATGCTGCAGCCGATGACGTGGGACTGGCTGCCCTGGTCGATTGGCAGATCGATGGGCAGGGCCTCGATGTGGCTGCGCAAGGCTTCTGCGATGAGGCTGGCGCGCTCCAGGGTGCAACCCGGCAGCAGCAGGGCGAATTCATCGCCGCCGAGACGCCCCACCGTGTCGGTCTGACGCACCAGGCCTTCCATGATGCGGGCCACCTGACGCAACACCTGGTCTCCGGCCGCATGCCCCGCCTGGTCGTTGACCGCCTTGAAGTGGTCAAGGTCGACGAACAGCACGCAACCGCCGGCCTCCGCCGTCTCCTCCCGGGAGGTGCCTGCAGGCCCGGCCTGCACCGGATGCTGCAGCAGCAACTGCAGGCGATGCTCCAACTCACGCCGATTGACCAGACCGGTCAGGCTGTCGTGGCTGGCGCTCCAGGACAAGGCCCGTC
>RXJO01000423.1:0-8167 GCA_003987795.1 Curvibacter sp. | reverse complement strand
CGCCCGGCACCACGCCACGCCCCAGCATGTGCACCCAGAAGTCCTGCCCATCCTTGCGCTGAAACACCAGTTCTCCGTCGTAGAAGCCCTGACGGCCGAACTGCTCGCGCACCTGACGCCCGAGTTCCTCATAAGCGGCATCGGTGGGATACAGGATGCGGGCCGGCTGACCATGCAATTCGCCCGGCGCATAACCCATCATTGCGCTGGCCCGGTGGCTCAGCAGCTCCAGCGTTCGGTGGCGCGTCACCACGATGCCCACCGAGGCATGCTCCAGAATGGCCTCAAGCTGCCCCACCATCACGCGCAGGCTCTGCTGCTCACGCTCCTGCGCCATGGCCACCTGGCGCAACATGGCCACCAGTTGCCCCAGTTCCCCCCCGACCTGGGGCCAGTTGCGTGCGGCAGGCATCGAACGATCCAGCACCTGGTGCATGCGCCGCAACAGCTCACTGATCGGCCGCGTCAGCCACAGGATGAGCCAGCCCCCCAGTGCGGCACACACCAAGGCCACACCAGCGGTCAGCCACCAGGCCCAGCGCCCCACCTCCCGGAAAGGGGCCAGCGCCTGCTGCAAGGGCGTGACCCGGGCCACTCCCCACGGCGCCATCGACAGACCGGCGAGACTGCTCAGATGACGGTTGTCCAACAGCGTCAGCGCCTCAGGCATCATCTGAGCACCCTGGGCCTGCCAACGCGGCATCAGCTCGCCCAGTCCGGGTTCGTCCTGGACCCGCCCCATCAGACGGGCAGGACTGGGGTGGGCCAGCAGCACGCCATCGGCATTGAAGACCATCACCGCCACCCCCTCCAGCGAAGCGCGCGTGAGCTGAGGCGGCAGCAGCTGCGACGAATACAGCGACACGCCGCCCACCAGCACCGCCTGGATCTGGCCGCTGTTGTTCTTCAAGGGGGTGGCCAGCAGCACCAGCGGCTTTTCTTCAGGCCACCGGCCCACCGGGGCCAAGACATGGGGCTGCCCATCGGCCAGCGACTGCAGACGAACCTGCTCCACCGCCGCGTCCAGACCCTGGGGCCGGGCCGCTGCCTGCACATGACGCCACACCGGCAGACCGTCATCACGGGCCAGGTCGAGAAAATCGAACACGGAAAAAGCCTGGCGATGTTGCGCCCAAGCGGCGGGCAGGCGTGCAGGATGCAGCAGGCTCTCCGGGCTGACCTCTTGCCCGAGTCGGGCCAAATGCCCCTCGATGTGCTGCAGGCGAGCATCCAGCAAGGCTGCCAGCAATTGCACTTCCTGGGCCTGCTGGCGGCCCGCGCTGCCCAGCGCTTCGTGCTCGCTGGCCTGAAGGATGAAAAAGACCGACACCGCACTGGCCAGCCATCCCGACAACACGGCCACGACCACCACACGCAGCTTGAGGGTGTCGGTGGCCCGGTGCAGCCCGGTCCCCAGGCGTCTGGCCCAGCGGGTCCAGGTCACGGCCGCAGGCTCCTGCCCAAAGCAAGCCCCGTCTCGACACACACCCAACAACAATCAGGACGAGGCACCAGCAAAAGGGACTTCCGCATTTGTAACAAGCGGCCAACTATACGGAGTTGCAGCCTGAACGACCAGACGGTCTAGGGACAACCCCTAGCGCCCACCAGAGCGCCCCGGAGCCCGCAGGCTCAGCCGCCCGCCAGGCTTTGCAGGCCGCTGGGGTCCAGCAAGGTGAGGTTGCGGCCAGAGCCCGCGATCAGGCTGCGCTCACGAAGGTGACGCAACACACGCGACAGGGTTTCGGGTGCGATGCCCAATTCAGCGGCGATCAGGCGCTTGCGCTGGTTCAGCAGCACATTCACCACCCCTTGGCCGGCCTGCTCGGCATGGTTGAGCAACCAGCGCGCGCAGCGCGCCTCGGCGTCCATGGCCAGGCGACTCACCGCCAGTTCGGTCTGCTGGCGTTGGGAACGGGCCACATCCTGCAACAGCTTGCGGGCCGGCGGCGCCAGCGTGGCCAGGGTGCGCTGAAACGCCGGCAAGGGCATGCGCCGCACGACGACCGGCGTATCGCTCATGGCATCGACCACCTCGGGCAGGCCCAGCACGGCAGAGGCGGCCTCCAGCCAGAACGGCCCCTCGACCACGCCCAGTTGATGGCTCATCTCGGCGCCATCGTAGAGGCCGAGCACCACGCGACCCGAATCGATGAAGTGCACCCAGGGTGAGGTGGTCTGGCGCGAAAGCAAGACCTGACCCGGGGGGACCACCTCGTGTTCGAGGGACAAACCGAAATACTCAGAGGGCAACATGGAGCCGACTTTGCCCGACCCGCCCCGGGCCGATATTGAGGCATGTCAAAGGGCCTGACTGATGAGGCACCCGCCGTCACGCGGGCTTGATCCGATCCCGTGTTTCACGGGCCTGGCGTCACGCAGACGCCTGGGCACTCAGCCTTTCATGATCCCAGCCGGGCCAACTCAGCCAGGCGCTGGGCCTGCCGGGTCGAGACCAGGATGGCACCGTCCGGGTTGCGCATCAAGGCCTGGCCCAGGCGCTGCGCCACGGACTGGCCTGCCGCCCCCGGGTCGGCCAGGTAGCCATAGGTGAGCTGCAAAGGCCGTCCGGCCGCCAGCACCACATCGGCCTGATGCTGCGAGACGCTGTCGCGCACCTGGACCACCGGGCACAACACGCCATGGCTGGCCAGCATGGCCGCCACCGCCGGCGCCTCACCCGCCACGCCCCAGGCACCGATCTGTCCTTGGGCCTGCAGGTTCTGCAACCACTTCAACCATTCGTCGCAGGCGATCTGCGCGGCCACAGGCTCGTGCAGCAGCAACAGCTCCACCCGTTCACGTCGCAGGCGCCGCAGGCTGGCTTCGAAGCTGAGACGGGCCCGCTGCACCGAACCCTCCACCACGGCCCGGTTCAGCACCGGCAGCACCTTGCCGAGCAGCTTGCGGGCATACAGGTCAGGGATGCTGGCCCGGGCGCCGGCAGGCGCGTACAAGCCCACCTTGGTGGTCAGCGTGAGGTGACGCGCGAGCTCGGGCGGCAAGGCCCCCAAAGACGCCTCGGCCACGCCATTGCCATACATGGGCGAGGTATCGACGTGACTGAAGCCCGCCTCGATGGCGGCCCGCAGCAAGGCTTGCCGGTCGGCCTCACGGGCCAGGTGATGCAGGCTGGCCGTGCCGAACACCAGACGGCTGAGCCGCAAATCGGTACCGGGCAGGGTGATCTGGCGCATGGGTGCTGTCCTGTCAGAGGCCGCACAGGCGGCGAATTGGGGTGAAGCCGGGGCGGGTGCCTGCAGCAGATCACCGAGGTGATCGGCCAGGCGCAGACCGAGTGCAACCGCCAGCAAGGTGGGGTTGGCTTCGCCCGAGGTCGTGAACACGCTGCTGGACGCGATGTAGAGGTTGTCCACACCATGCACCTGCGCATTGGCGTCCACCACGCCGTGGGCCGGGTCGGCACTCATGCGGGTGGTACCGATCTGGTGGAAGCCGTCAGACGCCTGCTCGAACACATGGGCCGCGCGCTCCGCCTCGGGGCGGTCGTAGGCCAGGTGGCCCAGGCCAGCCGCCCGCAGATCCTGATCAAGCAAGGCATGGGTGCGCAGCACCGAGTCGATGTCCTGGGGCTGGTAGCCGAAATCGACCTTCAGATCCCCTTGATCGTTCTTCAGCGTGACTCGGCTTTGCGCATGGGGGATCTGCTCGGCGTGGTAATCCAGCGCATAGGTGCCGCCCGCATTGCGCAGCACGAAACCCGGCTTGCGCACCGACGAGAGATACCGGTGACGCAGGATATCGACCACGTCCAGCGCCGCCCGCCAGGGTCGCCTCACGATGTTCAGGCCATGGGCCACCCAGCGATGCGGGGGCGGTCCGATGTGCTTGAGGCGCATGGCCTCGGCCACCAGACGGCGTCCGATGGGCGCGATCGCCAGGCCCATGAACACCGCTGAAAGCGTGGGGTTGCGGTGGCTGGGATCATGGAACGGCGGGTTGTCGATGTAGAACGAGGTGTTGAGCAGCCCTTGTTCGCGCTGGGTTGCGGCATGGGGCGTCAATCGCCTGCGGACATAGGTGCCGCAGGTGTCGCGGCTGAAGTCAAACCAGCGCACGTCCTGGGGCCGGGCCAGGACGAGGCGGGCGATGCTGCCCATGATGTGCCCCATGTAGTAGCGCCCCAGCGGCCCGTCTGGCCCGCCGAACAAGGTGGGACGCTCACGCTGGGCCAGCAGCAGCAGGCGGGTCACCCCGAGAGCGCCCCCCGCAAGCACGAATCGGCGGGCACGCAGGCGCAAGGCCTGACCTTCACGGACGGCCTGCACCCCCTCGACACGGCTGCCGCAGGCACTGAAGCACAGCGCCTCGACCCGGGTGTCGAACAGCAGATCCAGTCCGGGCGCCATCAAAGCCTGCTGGCCCAGACTGCCCATCAGACGAGGCTGATGGGACCAACGTTCCAGCTGGGTCAGCTCGAAACGGGCCAGCTGACGCACCGGGCCCTGGGCTTCGGGCGGCAGGGGCCGGCGGAACTCGGCAGAGCCACAATCCACGCATCGGGCCGCCGCCTCATACCAGGGCTGGACGTCTTCCCAGCGCAGGGGCCAGGCCACCCCGGGCACTTGCGCACGGGGCTCGAAGTCATGCGCCTCGAAGGGCACGCAGCGCCCCCCCCACAGCCAGGTGGTGCCTGCGAGGCCGGTGTGGGTGGCCAGCTCCAGCGGGGCATGGTGCTGCGGACGCGCCAGGGAAGATCCGCTCCAGTCGGGGGCCGACTGGGCCGGGTCCTGGCGCCCGGCTTCGACCACCAGCACACGCAGCCCTCGCGCCTGGGCAGCCAGGGCCAGCGACAGGCCGACCGGCCCGGCACCCACCACACAAAGGTCATGGAGATCGGCCTCCTGCGGGGGCTGTTGCAGCACGCTCATGGGGGCCTTGGCTCAGTGACGGCTGTCGGGCTGGCGCAGCATGAAACGCTTGAGGCGTTGCATCTGCCAGTCCCTCAGGTAACGGCGGAATTCGGGGTTCTCGTAACGGGGCAGCCCCTTCAGTGCGGACCAGAAGTAGCTGAAGATCATCAACAGACCACCGATCACCAGCGGCTTCTCACGCATGCGGTTCAGGCCTGCGGCGATCGCATACAGCGGGTGATAGCCCATGTACCAATTGCCACGCCCCCAGCGCAGGCGACCTTCGTAGATGTGTTTGTCGGACGAGCCCATGATGCGGTGGTGCCAGAGCCAGGCTTGCGAGTCATAGAACGACTCGGTCTCCCAGCCCTTCATCCAGGCCATGTGCACATCGATGCCGTCCCAGGACAGATGCTGCACAAAGCCGCCGATGGCCTCGAAGGCCTCGCGACGGTAGAGCTTGAACTGACCGGCCACCTGCTCGGCGATGTGGCTTTCCTCGATGTAGCGGCCATCCTCGAAGCGGAACACCTTGCCCGACACCGCCGCCAGACGCGGATTGGCGTCCAGACGCTGCAACATGTGCTCGATGTAATGAGGGCCGAAAGACATGTCGCCATCGAGCTTCACGATGAAGGCGTAGTCTTTGTGCTCGATGTGCTCCATGCCGAAATTGAAGGCCGCCACCACGCCGCCGCCGAGCTTGCGGAAACCCCGATTCTGACGGGGCACCAGACGGATGAACGGATAACGCGCCGCATATTCGCGCACGATGTCGGGGGTCTCGTCCGAGGAGCCATCGTCGACGAGGATCCACTCCACCGGCCGGCACGTCTGGGCCACCATGGAGTCCATGGTCAGGCGCAGGTACTTGGCCTCGTCACGCACAGGCGAGATGACGACCATGGGTACGATACGAGGATGGGTGGCAGGCGGTGCCTCCACGGGCTCCAACTTGAAATCGGGTGTCATCTTGGAAGGTGTGAATTGAATCCGGCAGGCTTTCGATCGAGGACAGGCCCGCCACAAGCAGTGGACCACGACAGGCCTGTCACCCTGCGCACTACGGTGCCCAGACCGCGAGCATTTTACAGTTTGCAACAATATGGACGGCGCAAGCGCCGCCCAGAAGTGGAAGCAAATCACGAAACCCTGAATGGCGATCCGGTTCGCCGAACGACGCTGATGAGCCTTCGCCCCAGGCTGTGTTTTGATCCCTTCCTTCATCCGTCCTTCCGCCTGCTTCTCGCCCATGCCTGTCAGCCCTGAATCCCAGCCTGTTCTTCCCGCCCTCGACCAGGCCCGTCAAGAGATTGCCAGGCTGCAAGCCGCCCTGAGCCAGGCCGGCCTGAGCCTGCGCCCACCACCACCGGAGCCCCAGACCTGCTGTGGACGTGGCTGCAACGGCTGCGTCTGGGAGGGCTTCTACGATGCGCTCGGCTTCTGGCGCGAGGACGCCGAGGCGCTGCTCCAGAGCACTCAGCGCACCTGAAGCTTGGCCGCCCGATTGAGGGGCATTGGCGGCTTGCTGCAGGCCTGCCTGAGTCAGGCGGGCTTCGTCGTGGGCCCCACCCATCCGTGCCGGAACTCAGGCTTCATCACAGCTTTGCCGGTGAATCTGCGGTTCTGGGACAGCCCGGTTCAGACTTTGGCAGTGGGCCCCGAAGGGGCTCGGGTTATGCACGGGCGGCATGGACTCCACCAGACTTGGCATTTCTCTTGCATGACGCTTACAACAACAATACCGCCCACCACTCCTAAGTGACCTCCTGGAGCATCAGCGAGGTCACCAGGGTCATGAGGCGACAGACCACGGGGGTTTTCCTGGGTCCCTGGTGGGCGTGGGTGACAGAACATTGGCGAGGCACATCAGCAGGGCGCGACGGGCGCCGCAAAGGCTGAAAGCCAGGCTTCAGGGACTTGTCTTCTTTTCAAGGTTTTTCACATGAGCGCTCTCAAGTCTTTGTCACTCAGCCGTCGGCTCAGCCTGGGCTTCGGCAGTGTGCTGGCCTTGCTGTTGTTGGTGGTCGCCGTGGATCAGTGGTCAGCCAGGGACTTGCACGCCCGACTGAAACGGATCACCAGCACCAGTGCCGAAAAAACCCGGCTGATGAACAACATGCTCCAGAACGTCGACTCGCTGGGCCTGCACGGCCGCTCGGCAGTGATGCTCTCGGAGAGTGACACCAAGCGCTCGGCAGAACAGGCCGACCAGCTCAAGACCACCCTGGACCAGTACCTCAAACAGCAGACCGAGCTGGCCGCCCTCGCCACGGCCAGTGGCGCCAATGCCGATGAACTGAAGTTGCTCGGCGACATCAAGGCGATTGCCGATGCGACTGCGCCTGAGCTGCAACAGTCGGTGAAGACCGCCCTGGACGGTGACAACGTGGGTGCCTCGATCGCCATGATGAACCGGGTGGCCCCCAGCGAAGTCAAGTGGCGCGCACGTCTGAGCGACCTGATCGAATTCCAGAACCGTCTGAACCAGGCCGAGGCACAGGGCGCCGAAGACAGCATGTCCCGCGCCCAGATCACGGCCGCCCTGCTGGTGCTGGCCTCCATCTCGGTCGGCGTGCTGGTGGCTTGGCGCATCACGCAAAGCGTGACGGCGCCGATCGGCCGCGCCGTGGTGGTGGCCGAGCGCATTGCGGCCGGCGACCTGACCTCGCAGGTGGAGGTCCGAATCCATGACGAGACCGGCCGTCTGCTGGAGGCGATCGCGGCCATGCAGCAGCGCCTGCGCGAACTGGTTGGAGAGATCGGTGGCACGGCGGAATCCATCAAGGACGCCAGCGCCGAAGTGGCCGCCGGCAACCTGGACCTCAGCCAACGCACCGAAGAGGCCTCGCACAACCTGCAGACGGCCGCCCACACGTTGACCGATCTGACGCAGATGGTGAGCCAAAGCACCGCCTCGGCACGCGAGGTGAACCGCCTGGCCGCCACCGCCTCGACCCATGCGATCAGCGGCGGGCAGATGGTGTCGGAGGTGGTTCAGACCATGGAGGGCATCAGCGTGAGCTCACGCAAGATTGCCGACATCGTGGGCGTGATCGACGGCATTGCCTTCCAGACCAACATCCTGGCGCTCAACGCGGCTGTCGAAGCAGCACGGGCCGGTGAACAAGGCCGGGGCTTTGCCGTGGTGGCCAGCGAGGTGCGCCGATTGGCCGGCCACGCCACCAGCTCATCCAAGGAGATCAAGAGCCTGATCACCGACAGTGTGGAGCGTGTGGCGGTGGGCGAAGATTTGGTGCGCCGTGCGGGAGAAACCATCCATGAGTTGGTGA
>RXJO01000078.1:3050-9401 GCA_003987795.1 Curvibacter sp. | reverse complement strand
GAGGTGGACATCGGCATCGGCCCCGAACGCGAGCCCAACTCGGACATCACCTCGGCCCACCTGTTCGATGGGCCCTTCATGGCCGTCTTCCCGCCCACGCACCCGCTGGCCAAGCACAAAAGTCTGCGCTGGACCGATCTCAAGCCCTACCCCGTCATCGGCCTGCAAGGCCAGTTCACCGAACGCCTGGCCCAGGACCTGCGCGCCGCCGACCCCGACTTCCAGTTTGTGCCGAGCACCGAGGTGGCCTACATGTCCACCGCCTTGTCGATGGTGCAGGCCGGCCTGGGCGTGGCCCTGTGCATTCCCTATGCCGCGCCGCTGGTGTCCTTGTATGGCCTGGCGATGCAGCCCCTGGGCCAGCCCGAGGTGCGACGCAGCTTCGAGGTCTTCACGCGACGTGGCCGCTCGCTCTCGCCCTTGGCTCAGGCGTTTCTCGACGAGATCGGACCGCAGATTCGGGGGATGGCGTATTTGGGGTGAGTTGGCCGACCCACCTCAAGCCTCAAAGGTCCGCCAAGGCAGCCGCTATGTGCTCACGCACCAGGTCGGAGCTGCCGAGCCGTTGCGCATTCAGCAAGGCCAGCTTGACCAGGAACAGCTCGGCCTTGTCCGGCCCGGCCCGGTCAATGGCGGTGGCCAGGGCATCGTAGACATCCTCCAGGCCGGACAAGGGCAGGGATTGGGTGGTTTCAGGGGTCATGACAGGGGTCTCGGGGTTCATTGCGGCAAGGCGTTGTTCAGGGCCGCCTGCAGGCGGTGGGCATCCAGGGTGAGCCAGCGGGCGCACACATGCTGGTCGGGGCGCAGCAGGTAAGCGGCACCGCTGGCGGGGACGCCGTAGCGTTGGCGGAAGTGGCCGTCGGTGTCAGGCAGGCTGAGGTCGGCGCCGGTGACCGGGCCGGGTGCGCCCACGGCAATCACCTTCAGGGGAAGGCCACGCGCCCGGGCGCCCACCACTACCTGCTGCAGGGCCTCGGGCAGGGCCAGGGCCTCGGTGAAGTACAGCAGTTCAAAACCACCGCCCAGGTGATCGAGCAGGAAGTCGTCGGCCGAGAGGCGGATGTTGCGCGGCGGGGCACCGTGCGCCGGGCCGGCCGTGAACAAGGCATTGTCGTCGCCCACGCTGTTGAGCACCGAGGCGCTGTACTCGTGCGGGCGCGAGGTGCGCCAGTGGTAGAGCGGGCGCACGAAGTCCTGGCTCAGCGACAGTGACAGCACCGCGTCGCGCAGCAGGCGGAAGCCTCGGCTGGGCGGGGTCATGAAGCGGGTACTCTTGCCGGCCTCGTCGATGATCTCGCGGGCCGCGCCCACGCGCTCGGCGCTGTAGTTGGCCAGCAACTTCTCTCCCGCCAGTCCCTTGGCCACCAGGCCCAGTTGCCAACCCAGGGCCTGGGCGTCCTGGAAGGCGGTGTTGGCTCCGCGCACGCCGAAGATGGGCAGCAGGTGGGCCGCATCGCCCACGAACAGCACGCGACCGTGCACATAGTCGGGCAGCGTCAGGGTGCGGGCCGAATAGACCGAGCTCCAGTCCATCTCCCAGGGCGTGCCAGCGTGGCCGATCATGGCCAGCTGCGCATCGATGCGGGCCTTGAGCGATTCGGGCCGCAGCGCCTGCTCCGGCGTTTCACCAGGGGGCAGCTGGTAATCGACACGCCAGATGCCATGCGGCTCGCGGTGCATCAGGATGGTGTTGCCAGGGTTCCACTCGGGGTCGAAAAAGGCCAGGCGTTCGGTCGGCAGGGGCAGGTCGATGCGGATGTCAGCGATCACGAAGAAGCCCTCATAAGAGGCCCCTTCCATCTTCAGGCCCAGCGCACTGCGGATCTCGGAGCGCCCGCCATCGGCCGCCACCAGCCAATCGGTGTCCAGGGCGTAAGGGCCTTCGGGCGTGTCGATCTGCAGGTGGGCCACGCCCTCTTCCTGGTCGATCTGCACCAGCTTGTTACCCCAGCGGAAATCGATCAGGGGCTGAGCCGCACAGGCCTCCAGCAGGTATTCCTCCATGTACTGCTGCTGGATGTTGAGCATGGGGAAGAAACGGTCATCGGGGTCATGCGGCGCCTCCATGCGGAACACACGCTGGCCCCGGTAGTAAGAGTTGCCAAAGCGCCAGGGCAGGCCCTGCTCGCTCATCTTCCGGGCCACGCCCACCTGCTGCAGGATCTCCATCGAGCGGCGTGTGAACACGATGGCCCGGCTGCCCTGCGACACCTGCAGCTCGCTCTCCAGCACCACGCTGGGCACGCCATGACGGGCCAGCTCCAGCGCTGTCACCATGCCTGCAGGCCCCGAGCCTGCGATCACCACACGTTGGCGGGTCTGGGGCGGGTGGGCCGAAGGCAGCCAGGGGGCGTGCACCCGGTAGGGGTAGTAGATCGAGGGCCGGGCTTCGGTGGTGGGCTGATGCATGGTGATGTCGGTGCTGAAAAATCGAAACGTCAGGGTGGGTCAGTCCAGCTTGAGGCCGCTGGCCTGGATGACCTGGCCCCACTTGGCCCGCTCTGCAGCGGCGTAGTCGGCCATCTGGCGGGGGGTGCCGGGAATGGATTCCAGGCCCAGGGTCTGCAGCCGGGCCTTGATGGCAGTCGAGCCCAGCGCCCCCAGCAAAGCGCTGTTGAGCTTGTTGATCACCTCAGGCGGAGTCCCGGCCGGGGCCACCAGGCCTTGCCAGGCATAGGCCTCGAAGCCCTTGAGACCTTGCTCCTGCAGCGTGGGGATGGTCTCGAAATTCGGCACGCGGCGTGGGCTGGCCACGCCGATCGGGCGCAGCTTGCCGGCGGCAATGAACTGGTAGCCGCTGGCGGTGTCGACAAACATGAAAGGCACCTGGCCGGCCACCACATCCTGCACCGCCGGGGCGGCGCCACGGTAGGGCACATGGGTCAGTTGCAGGCCCGCCTGGGCGCGGAACAGTTCGGTGGCCAGGTGGTGCGGGCTGCCGGCGCCCGGGGTGGCGTAGTTGGCCCCGTTCTGGGTCTTGGCCCAGGCCTTGAACTCGGCCAGGGTCTTGACCGGCACCTGAGGGTTGACCACCAGGATCATCGGAAAACGCACCGTCAGACCGATGGGGGCAAAGTCTTTCTCGGCGCTGTAGGCCAGCTTGGCATACAGAAAAGGGTTGGCTGCCAGCGTGGCGGTGTCGGCCGACAGCAGCACATGGCCGTCGGCCTTGGCATGGGCCACGTACTCGGCCCCGATGTTGGTGGCCGCGCCGGGCTTGTTGTTGATGACGATGGGCTGGCCCAGCGCTTTGCCCATGGCTTCGGCCAGGGTGCGGGCCACCACATCGGTGCCGCCACCTGCCGGGTAAGGCACCACCCACTCGATGGGCTTGACGGGGTAGGGGTCGGCGGCCAGCGCTTGGGCGCCGGTGCCGGCCAGGGCCAGAAGCAGCCAGGCGCGTCGGCGCAGGGTGAGGTGGGGCAGTGGCATGGTGATTCTCTTGTGGGGTGGGAAAGCGCTTCTTCTCTTGCCGCTCGCGCCGACGGCGTTCTGCCCTGGATCAAACGACAGGCGAGAATTTAAGTGATTTAGTTGCACGCGCAACTAGGTGATTGCCCCAATGGTTGTCAACGCAACCAAATACCCATCCAAGCGCCTGCAAGCCGCGCCGCATCCGTTAACTACAAAACCGCATAAGAAACATTGTTCTTATTCGTTCACGTTTGGATCGAGGGTTTTCAGAATCGGCTCATTCAAAAGGTCTCAACCCATTCCATCGGAGCCCCCACCATGTCCAGCCGCCGTTCCTTCTTCCGCCTGCCTCTGTGGGCCGCCACCGCCGCCGTCCTGGCCACCGGCACCCTGAGCGCCCTGCCGGCCGCCGCCCAGACGGTGAACCTGCTCAATGTGTCGTACGACCCGACACGCGAGCTGTATGTGGACTACAACGCGGCCTTCGCCAAGTACTGGAAGGCCAAGAGCGGCCAGGACGTGTCGATCAAGCAATCGCATGGCGGCTCGGGCAAGCAGGCCCGCTCGGTGATCGATGGCATCGACGCCGACGTGGTCACGCTGGGCCTGGGCGGCGACGTGGACGCCGTGGCCAACCATGGCGGCCTGATCGCCAAGGACTGGGTCAAACGCCTGCCGCACAACAGTTCGCCCTACACCTCGACCATCGTGTTCCTGGTGCGCAAGGGCAATCCCAAGGGCATCAAAGATTGGGACGATCTGATCAAGCCCGGCGTGGCCGTGATCACCCCCAACCCCAAGACCTCGGGCGGCGCGCGCTGGAACTACCTGGCCGCCTGGGAATATGCCAAGCGCCAATACGGCGGTGACGCCAAGGCCAAAGAGTTCGTCGGCAAGCTGTTCAAGAACGTGCCCGTGCTGGACACCGGCGCCCGCGGCTCGACCATCACCTTCGTTCAACGCGGTGTGGGCGACGTGCTGCTGGCCTGGGAAAACGAGGCCTACCTGTCGCTGAAGGAATTCGGCCCCGAGAAGTTCCAGATCGTGTCGCCCTCGATCAGCATCCTGGCCGAACCCTCGGTGGCCGTGGTCGACAAGAACGTCGACAAGAAAGGCACCCGCAAGGTGGCCGAAGCCTACCTGAGCTACCTGTACTCGGAAGAAGGCCAGGACATCGCGGGCCGCAACTTCTACCGCCCGACCGACGCCAAGGTCAAGGCCAAGTACGCCTCGCAGTTCCCGGCGCTCAAGCTGTTCACCATCGACGAAGCCTTTGGCGGCTGGACGGCCGCCGACAAGGCCCACTTTGCCGATGGTGGCTCTTTCGACCAGATCTATTCGCCGCGTTGAGGCTGTCACACAGCCAGCCTTTTGCCATCTCTTTGAATTCCAACCACTGAAAGAAATCAACCATGTCCATCCAAGCCATCAACGTCCGCAACCAGTTCAAGGGCAAGGTCCGCGAAATCATCCGCGGCGATGTCGTGTCCGAGATCGACGTCGAGACCCCCTGGGGCATCGTCACCTCCGTCATCACCACCCGCTCGGTGGACGATCTGGGCCTGACCATCGGCTCCGAGGTCGTGGCTTTGGTGAAGTCGACCGAAGTGTCGATCGCCAAGCTCTGATCCCCGGCCCGCACTGACAAGAACAAAACCGCCCCCGTCATGAGCCCATCCCCTCGCCAAATGCACCTGGGGGCCTTCCTGTTCGGGGTGGGCCATCGAGGCGAACGCCAATGCTGAATCGACGTGGACTGATCTGACTCACCAGTACGCCCGCTAGATACGCTAGACATTGGCACGCAACAGGAAAATCGGTCATGCTGACGACGAAGTTCTCAAGCACGTCAGACCGCATTGCGTTCCAATTCAGGTTGCCGTCGCTATCGAGCACGCCAGCCCACTGAGATGTCAATGCGATCGAAACCATGAGCCATCAAAATGCCCTCCAGCGCCCCCCGGTTCATCTGCCGCGTCTGCGCGAGTTCGTGCAGCAGTTCACCCGCCTGATCGACACCGGCCCCGACGAGCCCCATCTGCTGCAGCAAGGCAGCGCCCTGCTGGCCGCCCTGGTGGCGCACGACGACTGGCTGCCCCCGGAACTGAGCCAACCGCACCCTGAGCACTACCAGCAGTACCTGCTGTACGCCGATGCCCGCGAGAACTTCTCGGTGGTCAGCTTTGTCTGGGGCCCTGGCCAGGCCACGCCCATCCACAACCACACGGTCTGGGGCCTGATCGGCATGCTGCGGGGTCAGGAACGCTCGCAGCCCTATGTGCAGGACCGCGCCGGTCACTGGCTGCCCTCCGGTCCGGCGCACGAGCTAAAGCCCGGCCAGGTCGACGCCGTGTCGCCCAGCATCGGCGACGTGCACCGGGTGAGCAATGTGCTCCAGGACCAGGTTTCGATCAGCATCCACGTCTACGGGGCCAACATCGGGGCGGTGAAGCGTTCGGTATTCCTCGAAGACGGCACTGAAAAGCCCTTTGTGTCGGGCTACAGCAATGGCAGCCTGCCCAACCTCTGGGACCGATCGGCCGAGGTCCGTGCCAGCCTGCCACGCTGACCCCCTGCCCTTTCCGACCTCCTGCCCCCCTGAATAGAAGATACCAAGACGTGACCACTGCATTGCCCACCACCCCCTACGCCCAAGTCCGTGAACATTTGCTGGCCGGGCGCGAGATCGCCCTGCTCGACGTGCGCGAGGAAGACCCGTTTGCCCAAGCCCACCCCTTGTGGGCGGCCAACCTGCCCGTGGGCCGCATCGAACTCGATGCCTGGACCCGCATCCCCCGACGCGACACCGCGGTGGTGGTGTTCGACGACGGCGAAGGCCTGGCCGAGACGGCTGCGCGCCGCCTGCAGGCGCTCGGTTACAGCCAGGTGTCGCTGCTGGCCGGTGGCCTTCAAGGCTGGCGTGAGGCCGGCGGC
>RXJO01000078.1:0-3000 GCA_003987795.1 Curvibacter sp. | reverse complement strand
TCCTTCGGTGAACTGGTCGAAGCCGAACGCCACACCCCCTCGCTGCCCGCTGAAGAGGTGCAGGCCCTGATAGAAAGCCGCGCCAATGTGGTGGTGCTCGATGCGCGCCGCTTCGACGAATACCAGACCATGAGCATCCCCTCGGGCATCAGCGTGCCGGGCGCCGAACTGGTGCTGCGGGCCGCCGCCCTGGCACCCGACCCGAGCACCCACATCGTGGTCAACTGCGCGGGGCGCACGCGCAGCATCATCGGCACCCAGTCGCTGGTGAACGCCGGCCTGCCCAACCGCATCACCGCGCTGCGCAACGGCACCATCGGCTGGCTGCTGGCCTGCCAGACGCTGGACCATGGCGCCAGCCGCCGGGCCCCCGTGGTGAGCGCCGAGCAGCAGACCCGCGCTGCCGGACAGGCCCGTGCCGTGGCCGACCGAGCCGGGGTGCGCCGCGCCACCCTGGCTGATCTGCCCGGCTGGGCTGCAGAAGCCGATCGCACCACCTACCGCTTTGACGTGCGCACCCCCGAAGAATTCGCCCAGGGCCATCTGCCGGGCTTTCGCAGTGCCCCGGGTGGCCAACTGGTGCAGGAGACCGACCATCAGGCACCGGTGCGGGGTGCCCGCATCGTGCTGACCGACACCGACGGTGTGCGCGCCAACATGAGCGCCTCCTGGCTGGCCCAGATGGGCTGGGAGGTGCATGTGATCGATGCAGTGCCCGCCCAGGCCCTGACCGAGACGGGCTCGGCCCCCACGGCGGTGCCGCCGCCCGAGCAGCCGATCCCGCTGATCTCGGTGGCCACGCTGCAAGGCTGGCTGGCCGAAGACGCCAGCACGGTGGTGATCGACTTCACCACCAGCGCCAACTACGTGAAGCGCCACATCCCGGGCGCCTGGTGGGCGCTGCGCTCGCAGCTGGCCGAGGGCCTGGCCCAGATCCGCCACCAGGCGCCCGGCGTGCAACGCCTGGTGCTCACCTGCGGCACCTCGGCCCTGGCCGCCTATGCGGTGGCCGAAACGGCGCGGCTGAGCCCGGGCCTGAGCGTCTCGCTGCTCGATGGCGGCACCCAGGCCTGGATCGATGCAGGCGGGCCGCTGGAAAGCGGCGAGACCCGGCTGGCCGCACCGCGCATCGACCGCTACCGCCGCCCCTACGAAGGCACCGATGCGCCGCGTGAAGCCATGCAGGGCTACCTGGACTGGGAGTTCGGCCTGGTCGAGCAACTGGGTCGAGACGGCACCCACGGTTTCAGGGTGATCTGAGCCGGCCCGCAGACCCACGAGCCCGGCACAGCGGTGCCTGGATCGCCACGCCGGCGACGCCAGGTGCAGCGCATGGATCGAAACTCCGAAAAAACATTCTCCGTCAGCATGTAGGGTTTTTGGGCTGCCGACGCAAAACAGCCCGACGATGAATGTCGTTACGAAACTCTACAAATAGGGTCGCACCAGACCCAAGCATCGGAGAGGGCCTCTTGAACCTGCTCGCCGGCCTGACGCTGGACACCCCCACGCTCGTCTTCTCGATTGGCGCGCTGGCGTTGTTCATGTCTGTGTTCGCCTTCAACACGGCCTATGCCCTGCCGGCCTCCGACATGGGCCTGCGCAGTTGGGGACTGGCCATGCTGACGCTGTGTGGCGGTTTCATGCTGCTCTTTCTGCGGGGCCATGCGCCGCTGGCCCTCACTTACGTGCTGGCCAATTCGCTGGTGCTGCTGAGTTCGGTGATCTGTGTCAACGCCCATGCGCGCCTGCTCGAGATGGCCACCCCATGGCGGACCCTGGCCGCGGTGAATGCCCTCGGGGTCCTGAGCACGGCGCCGGTGTATCTGGGCTGGCTGCCACGGGGCGCAAGCATCTTCACCCTGTCACTGACGCTGGCCGTCAATTTCGCCATCAGCGCCCGCATGATCTGGCGACACCGCACTGAGCGTGAATCACCGGCCGGTCTGCTGGCCGCCGGCATCCTGGGGTCGATGGCCGTGACCTCTGTGCTGCGTGGCCTCCATGGGCTCGGCGGCGACCATGGCACGGTGCAATTGAACCCCCATTTGCTGCCTCAAATCGGCTCGCTGATGCTCGGCGCCCTGTTCACGGTAGGCAGCTCGCTGGCCTTCCTGGCCATGGTCAACGAACGCCAGCGGCACGAACTCGAAGCCCGTGCGCGACGCGACGGGCTGACCGGTCTGCTCACCCGCACCGCTTTCTTCGAGGCCGCGCAGGCCTACCTGGCCGAGCCCGGAGGCAAGCACTTCGGTGTGGTGATGATGGACATCGACTGGTTCAAAAAGATCAACGATCGCCACGGCCATGCCGCCGGCGACACCACACTGAGCCAGTTGGGGCGGCTGATT
Organism: Curvibacter sp.; assembly: GCA_003987795.1. GTDB lineage: Bacteria > Pseudomonadota > Gammaproteobacteria > Burkholderiales > Burkholderiaceae_C > Curvibacter. The sequence goes on along the minus strand of RXJO01000078.1, from coordinate 649 downwards.
GCCCAGCACACCCGGCTGTCCGATCTGGCCGGGCGCTACGGGGGCGAGGAGTTCTGCCTGCTGCTGAAAGACTGCACGATGGCCGAAGCCCAGCGGGTGGCCCAGGAGTTGGTGGGTGAGGCGGCACGGCAGAACGTGCGCCTGCCCGATGGCGGAACACTGCGCTTCACCCTGTCCGCCGGCTACGCGCAGCGCCAGGGCCTGCATGAAAGCCTGGAGCAGGTCATCAACCGCGCCGATCAGGCCCTGTATGACGCCAAGCATGCCGGCCGCAACCGCGCCATGGCGGCACTGCCCACCCCTCTGCCCGCCACCCTGCCCGAGTCGCGATCGGCCGCCGCGCCCTCAGGCCGCACCGAAGAGGCCGGCGGCTCCCAGGCGGCCTGAGCCTCTCACCCGCAGGTCCGTCGCCCAGGCGTGCAACGGAGACACGCTTGTCAGAAAAAACCTGACAGACACCCGATGCAAAAGAGACAAGCAGCACCGACAGAGGCCGACTTAATTTCTGTTTGAGGGGTATTCACAATCCATTTCAACAGATCAACATTGCTTCATGCCCCCGGGCGAGGCGCCTCCGAAGGAGTTTGACCATGACCAGCGAACAAATGCTTGCCGAGATCCGCGAAGCCAACCTCACCTACCTGATGCT
>RXJO01000332.1:41271-44685 GCA_003987795.1 Curvibacter sp. | reverse complement strand
GTTCTGACTTCATGGTTCTCAGGCGGTTTGTTGAACAGATGGACGGACTTTACGGAGCGCACCTCATTTCCACCATGTACACAGATCATGGAATTTCGACACACTGTGCAGGCCGTCTGCCCTGTACATGGAATCCCTGATCTGGTGCCATGCACCATGCTGGCGCAGAGGATCGGCGCCGCTCTGGGGCGCAGTGCCGGTGGGGCACCGAACTGGGGTGGAAATTTGGGGTTTACCCTTGCTTTTGCGATACCTGCTTCGGGACGCCGGCGGCCACGGGCGGGCTCGTCAGTTCTGCGAAGGTCCCCGCGTTAGACTCGGCGGCTGCATTCCGGGTGGTCCGGGGCGCCATGCCTGCCTTGGATTTAACCGCCCGGCCGCCGTATCCTTTCGCCTTATTGATGCTGACACTCAACACCGACCTCCAGACGCCTCTGGTGACGCAGATCGTCGATGGCCTGCGGGGCCTGATTGCCGGACAGGTCATCAAGCCGGGCAGCAAGCTGCCCTCGATCCGCGCCTTTGCCGCGACCCACGGGGTCAGTGTGTTCACGGTGGTCGAGGCCTACGACCGCCTGGTGGCTCAGGGCTGGCTGGTGTCGAGAGCCAATGCCGGATTTTTTGTGAAACGGCGTGATGAAGGAGCGGCCCCCGCTGTGGCCGGGCAGGCGCCGCGCGAAGCCCCGCGCTTCGATGCACGCTGGTACCTCAAGCAGATCTTCGAGAACCGCAACCTGCCGATGAAGCCGGGTTGCGGCTGGCTGCCGCACGACTGGCTGTTCGGCGACGCGGTGCGCCGCAGCCTGCGGCAGCTTTCGACCGATGGCCCCGAACTCGATGGCTATGGACTCCCCTCGGGGCACATGGCCTTGCGCATGATGATTGCCGAATCGCTGGCCGAGCATCAGATCACGGTCGATGCCGATCAGGTGTTGCTCACCCATGGCTCCAGTCAGGCGCTGGACCTGGTGGCGCGTTGCCTGCTCAAGCCCGGCGACGCCGTGCTGGTGGACGATCCGGGCTATCCGAACCTGCTGTACATGCTTCGGTTTGCGGGCGCGCGCCTGATCGGCGTGCCGCGTACCCCGATGGGCTATGACCTGCCGGCGCTGGAGGCATTGGTGCAATTGCACAAGCCCAAGGCCTTCTTCACCCAGCCCCGCCTGCAAAGCCCGACCTGCTCGCTGGCCTCGGTGGCGCATCTGCATCGGCTGTTGCAATTGGCCGAGCAGCATGATTTCGTGCTGGTCGAGAACGACCTGTATGCCGACATGGACGGCACCTCGCGCTCCTCGCTGGCCAGTCTGGACCAGTTGCGCCGGGTGGTCTACATCGGCAGCTATTCCAAGACCATTTCGCCCAATCTGCGGGTGGGCTACCTGCTGGCACGGCCGGACATGCTGGGCGAATTCGTGCAGCTCAAGATGGTGGCCGGCCTGACCTCCTCGGACATCGCCGAGCGCGTGACCTTCGGTGTCATCACCGACGGGCGCTGGCGCAAGCACCTCAAATCCCTGCGTGATCGGCTGGGCGAGGCGCATCGCCAGGTCGGTCGCCGGCTGGACAGCCTGGGTTTCGAGCTGTTTCACGAGCCGGAGGCTGGCATGTACCTGTGGGCGCGCCACCCGGACCTGCCTGATAGCGCCGAGTTGTCCAAGGAGGCCACGGCCGCGGGCATCATGCTTGGGCCGGGCCAGTTGTTCCTGGTCGAGCCGCGCACCACGGGCTGGCTGCGCTTCAACGTGGCCTTCTGCCAGGACGAGCGCCTGTGGCAGTTTCTCGCCCAGCGCATCGAAATGGGGCGACAGGTCGCGCAGTGACGCGGGCCACCGCCGCCAAACTTTATAATTCGACGTTTGCCCGGCCGGCGTGGCCGGGGCCCGTCCGGAGCGGCGACCACACCTGCGCAGCAGATGTGGGGCCTCTCTGACCCGAATCTTCCCATTGCACCCCATGAGCACACCTATCACCGTCGCCCAGATTCGCAAGACCTTCCTCGATTTCTTCGCCTCCAAGGGGCATACCGTGGTGGCGTCGAGCTCGCTGGTGCCGGGCAACGACCCGACGCTGATGTTCACCAACTCGGGCATGGTGCAGTTCAAGGACGTGTTCCTGGGCACCGACAAGCGCCCCTATGTTCGCGCGGCCTCGGTCCAGGCTTGCCTGCGTGCCGGCGGCAAGCACAACGACCTCGAGAACGTGGGTTACACCGCACGTCATCACACTTTCTTCGAGATGCTGGGCAACTGGAGCTTCGGCGACTATTTCAAGCGCGAGTCGCTGAAGTGGGCCTGGGAGCTGCTGACCGAGGTCTACAAGCTGCCGGCCGACAAGCTGTGGGCCACGGTCTACATCGACGACGACGAGGCATACGACATCTGGACGAAGGAAATCGGCCTGCCGCCCGAGCGCGTGGTGCGCATCGGCGACAACAAGGGGGCCAAGTACGCCTCCGACAACTTCTGGATGATGGCCGACACCGGCCCCTGCGGTCCCTGCAGCGAAATCTTCTATGACCACGGCCCCGAAATCGCGGGCGGCCCTCCGGGCAGCCCCGACGCCGACGGCGACCGCTACATCGAGATCTGGAACAACGTGTTCATGCAGTTCGACATGCAGCCCGATGGCTCGGTCAAGCCGCTGCCGGCGCCTTGCGTGGACACCGGCATGGGCCTGGAGCGCCTGGCTGCCATCCTGCAACACGTGCACAGCAACTACGAGATCGACATCTTCGACACGCTGATCAAGGCCGCATCGCGCGAGACCGGCGAGAAGGACCTGGGCAACAAGAGCCTGCGCGTGATCGCCGACCACATCCGTGCCACCGCCTTCCTGGTCAGCGACGGCGTGATCCCCTCCAACGAAGGTCGCGGCTATGTGCAGCGCCGCATCGTGCGCCGCGCCATCCGCCACGGCTACAAGCTGGGCCAGAAGACCCCGTTCTTCCACAAGCTGGTCAAGGACCTCGTGGTGCTGATGGGCGATGCCTACCCCAAGCTCAAGAGCGATGAGGCCCGCATCACCGAGGTGCTGAAGGCCGAGGAAGAGCGCTTCTTCGAGACCCTGGCCAACGGCATGGAAATCCTGGACGCCGCCCTGGCCGATGGCAGCAAGACCCTGCCGGGCGAGGTGGCCTTCAAGCTGCACGATACCTATGGCTTCCCACTCGACCTGTCGGCCGACGTGTGCCGTGAGCGCGATGTGGCCGTCGACGAAGAGGGCTTCAAGCTGGCCATGGACAAGCAGAAGGCCCAGGCCCGCGCGGCCGGCAAGTTCAAGATGGACCGCGCCCTGGAGTACACCGGTGCCGGCAATACCTTTGTGGGCTACGAGCAGCTCGAAGCCCCGGCCAAGGTCGTGGCCTTGTACGTGGACGGCACCCCGGCCGCTGAGCTCAAGGCCGGCCAGACCGGC
>RXJO01000332.1:37106-41221 GCA_003987795.1 Curvibacter sp. | reverse complement strand
CTCCGCCGAAAGCGGCGGCCAGGTGGGTGATGAAGGCGTGATCAAGAGCGGCTCGGCCACCTTTGCCGTGGGCGACACCCTGAAGATCAAGGCCGATGTGTTCGGCCACCATGGCACGCTGGAGTCCGGCACCCTGGCCGTGGGCGACCACGTGACGGCCGCCGTGAACACCGCGGTGCGCGCTGCCACCATGCGCAACCACTCGGTCACTCACCTGATGCACAAGGCCCTGCGCGAGGTGCTCGGCGATCACGTTCAGCAAAAGGGTTCGCTGGTGAACGCTGAGCGCACCCGTTTCGACTTTGCGCACAACGCCCCGGTCACCGATGCCCAGATCCGGGCGATCGAAGCCCAGGTGAACGCCGAGATCCTGGCCAACGCGCCGACTCAGGCCCGCGTGATGGACATCGAGTCGGCCCAGAAGACCGGCGCCATGATGCTGTTCGGCGAAAAATACGGCGAGACCGTGCGCGTGCTCGACATCGGCAGCAGCCGTGAGCTGTGCGGTGGCACCCACGTGCAGCGCACCGGTGACATCGGCCTGTTCAAGGTGGTGGCCGAGAGCGGCGTGGCCGCGGGCGTGCGTCGTATCGAGGCCGTCACTGGCGCCAACGCGCTGTCTTACCTGCAAGACCTGGAGGCCACGGTGCAGCAGGCTGCCGGCACCCTCAAGGCACCGGCTGGCGAGTTGCAAGGCCGCATCTCCCAGGTGCTGGATCAGGTCAAGACCCTCGAAAAGGAAGTGGCCGCGCTCAAGGGCAAGCTGGCTTCCTCGCAAGGTGACGAGCTGATGGGCCAGGCGGTTGACGTCAAGGGCATCAAGGTGCTGGCGGCCCTGCTCGATGGCGCCGATGCCAAGACCCTGCGCGACACCATGGACAAGCTCAAGGACAAGCTCAAGACCGCAGCCATCGTGCTGGCCGCTGTGGACGGTGGCAAGGTGCAACTGGCCGCTGGCGTCACTGCCGACAGCGTGGGCAAGGTCAAGGCCGGCGAGTTGGTCAATTTCGTGGCCCAGCAGGTGGGCGGCAAGGGCGGCGGCAAGCCTGACATGGCCATGGCCGGTGGCACCGATGCCTCGGGCCTGCCGAAGGCGCTCGCCTCGGTGCAAGCCTGGGTGGCCGAACGCGTCTGAGGCCGTGGATCTGAGGCTGGGGCGACAAGGCCCTGGCCTGACCCTCGTGCCTCTTCAACTTGAGGTGTGCTCGGGTGGGTACTTGCCCTGTGGCGCTGCCCGGCCCGGTCCCCATAATGCGGCCCATGGCCCAGTGCCCGCCATGATCATGGCCCAGCCCGGCCGATCGGGCAGGCCGGGGCAGACCTCTTCTGGATTCATGTCTTGAGTGCCGCGTTCTACAGACTCTTCCTGCTGCTGCTGACGACGTTCGGCCTGATCGCACCAGCGCAGGCCGTGTCGGTGGCCTTCATCAATCCCGGTCGCAGCAATGAAGCCTACTGGGTGGCGGCTGCCTCGGCGATGGTGCAGGCAGCGCGCAGCCTGAACATGCAACTGGAGGTGAAGTACGCAGAGCGTGATCACCTGAAGGCCCTGGAGATTGCCGCGTCGCTGGCGGCCCGTCCGACGGCTCAGCGACCGGATTACGTGGTGTTCTCCAATGACTACGCCACCGGGCCCGAAATCCTGCGCTTGCTCAACGGCTCGGGCATCCAGGCCATGATGGCTTTCAGCGGCATCCATGGCGCAGACCGGCGCGTGACCGGCGGGCCTCGCGAGAAGTATGGATTCTGGCTGGGGACGCTGGAGCCTCGGGCCGAGGATGCCGGTTACCTCACGGCCAAGATGTTGATCGAGAAGGGGCGCGCGGCCCAGTTGCGTGGTGCCGATGGTTTGCTGCATGTGATTGCCATTGCGGGCGACCGCTCCACGCCCAGCTCGGCCGCCCGCAACGCCGGCCTGCAAAGGGCCCTGGCCGAGGCCTCAGATGTGGTCCTGGATCAGATCGTCTATGCCAACTGGAACCGCGAGACGGCGATGACCAAATCCCGCTGGCTGGTGCGGCGCCACGCCGAGGCGCGTCTGGTGTGGGCCGGCAGCGATCAGATGGCCTTCGGCGCCATGCAGGCATGGCGTGAGCATGGCGACGTGCCCGGACGGGATGTGTTGTTCAGTGGCGTCAACACCTCGGTCGAAGCCCTCAAGGCGGTGCGTTCGGGTGAGTTGTCGGCCTTGGCAGGCGGTCATTTCATGGCGGGCGCCTGGGCCATGGTGATGATCCACGATCACGCCAAGGGGGTCGACTTTGCCGGCACCGAGGGCTTGGAGCTGGTCGTGCCGATGTTCATCCTGTTCACACCGCCGCTGGCAGAGCGATTCATGCAGCGGTTTTCGGACGAGCAAAAGACCCTGGATTTCCGGCATTACAGCCGGGCGCTGAATCCGCGTCTCACGCACTACGATTTTGATGTCGGCGACCTGTTACGCTAGGCCGACATGTCTTTGAATCAGCCTCATTACCGTTCGATTGCTGCAACGCTGATCCGGCGCATCGTGCTGCTGGCCGGCCTTTGCCTGTTGGCCATGACCTTGTTGCAGGCCGGTTTGGCGTATCGAGGCAGCCAGGCGCAGGTGGAGCATGCCGTCAGTGAAATCGCCGACAACAGTCTGCCCATGCTGTCCTTGTCGCTCTGGGACATCGAGCCCGAGGTGATCCAGCGTCAGATGAACTGGTTGGCGGGGTTGCCCGAGATTGGGCGTGCCCGCGTGCTGGCCAGCACGGGGCAGGTGTTCGAGGCCGGTGCGCTGACCTCCGAACCGGGGAAGGATGCTGTGCCGACGCACACACTCGAGATCATGGCACCCCAGGGTGGCAAGGCGGTGGGGCAGTTGCAGATCTGGGTCGATCCAGGCTACCTCTATCAGCAGATCTTGGCCAACACCCTGACGATCGTCGCGGGCTATGGCGTGTTCACGGCTTTGCTGTGTCTGGTGGTGGCCTGGATGTTGCGGCGCGACTTGCAGCAGCCGCTGCAGCAGATCGCTCGATTCGCGTCCGAGCTCAAACCCCAGGAGATCTCGCGCCCGCTGGTGCTGGACCGGGCGCGCAGTGACCACCTGGACGAAATCGATCTGGTGACTCAAGGTTTCCGCCAGCTTCAAGGTGAGTTGCAAAGCCACATCGCCAACCTCGACGGTCTGGTGGCCGAACGGACCCAGCAGTTGGAGAAGCTCATCGGCGAGGTCCACAGGCTGTCGATCACCGACGCCCTGACCGGTTGCTTCAACCGCCGTGTGATCGAAGAGCGTCTGCCTTCGGAGATCGAGCGCGCCCGACGCTACGGACGCCCCTTGTCGGTGATCTTTGCCGACATCGACCATTTCAAGGTCATCAACGATACCCATGGCCACCCCGCAGGCGATGCCGTGTTGCGCGACTTCGGCACCCTGTTGCTGGGGCAGTTGCGCAATCAGGTCGACTGGGTGGCCCGTTATGGCGGCGAGGAGTTTCTGATCGTCCTGCCGGAGAGTGATCTGGTGCACGCCCGGCAGGCGGCGGAGCGCTTGCGTGAATACGTGGCGTCGCAGCCTGCGGTCTGGGAGGGCCTCGTCATTCCCCGGACCGCCAGTTTCGGTGTGGCGCAATGCGGGCCTGACGAAGGCGTGGCCGATCTGCTGGCGCGCGCCGACGCCATGCTCTACCACGCCAAGAATGAAGGCCGTGATCGCGTCGAAGTGAGTGGCTGAGCTGGGCTGGGCACGCTGTGCCCACCGTCGAGAGACGCGACGTGGGCCCGCTTGCCGGGCTTCAGGTCTTGTAGCTGGGGTCGAGCCGTTCGAGCTTGCGCAACAGCGAGGGCCAGACAAACTGCCCGCCCAGACCACTGGTCTGTACCTTCATCGCATGGGCCACCCCATCCAGGATGGCGGGATTGACCTGCACCACCTCACTGCCGCCTGCCAGGGCATCGATCTGGATGCGGCAGGTGTTCTCGAAGGTGTACATGGCCAGGAAGGCTTCGGGGATGTTGCGGCCCACGGTCAGCAGACCATGGTTGCGCAACACCAGGTAGTTGGCTGAGCCCAGGTCGGCTTGCAGGCGGGTCTTTTCATCGTCACGGATCGCCACGCCTTCGTAGTCGTGGTAGGCCAGTGAACT
>RXJO01000332.1:0-37056 GCA_003987795.1 Curvibacter sp. | reverse complement strand
TCTGGGCGCTCACGCCGACACCGGCTCGGGTGTGGGTGTGCAGCACGCAGCCCGCCTCAGGACGGGCTTCATGGATCGCGCTGTGGATCACGAAACCCGCCGGATTGACCGGGAAGGGGCTGTCGTGCAGCTTGTTGCACTGCATGTCCACCTTGACCAGGCTTGAGGCTGTGATCTCGTCGAACATCAGTCCGTAGGGATTGATGAGAAACTGATGTTCATCACCCGCCACCGAGCTGGGGAGCTTGGCGCTGATGTGGGTGAAGACCAGATCGCTCCAGCCATAGGCCGCCACCAGGCGATAGCAGGCCGCCAGATCGACGCGCAATTGCCATTCTTCGGCGCTGACCTGCTGTTGCAGGGAGGGGATGTTCATGGTGTCTCCTGAAGGGCCCCCGATGGGCCGAGCGCATCTTGCCCGAGGCGGGCGCCGACCCATGTCAAGGATTTGACAGCACAGCCCCGCTGCAGTGGCAGCCGCTTGGTCGTCGCTTGACGGGCATCAATGTGGCTTCAGGCCCCATCCCTAGAATGCGCCCCTGGTCCTTGCTCCCAACATGCTACGTCCCATCACCTCCCGCTGGCTGCTGCTGATGGCTTTGTGCCTGGCGCTCACGATGGCGGGACTGTCGGTGCATTGGGGACAGACCGACCTGCGTGAGACCTGGATGAGGGTGGCTGAGCGTGATGCCAGGGTGCTCTCCCAGCTGAGTCAGGAGATTGATCGCACGGTCAGGCAGGGGGATCGTCTGCTCAGGGCCATGCGCGATGACTGGCTGGATCCTGGTTTGCAAGGTCTGAGCCCCGAGCTGCGGCAGCGCCTGCTCTTCAAGCCATTGGTTTCTGAGCCGGTCTTTGCCGCCACCCTGGTCCTGGATTCGACGGGGCGGGCTGTGGCCGACAGTGCCGGCCTCGCGGCCCGGCCGGTGGTCGCCAGGGAGCGCGATTATTTCCAGACCCAGTGGCGCGCTGACCACGACGCGCTTTTCATCAGCCATCCCTTTGTCAGTCAGCTCAAGAAGATTCCATCGTTGGCCTTCAGTCGACGCCTGCAAGACCCGCAGGGGCGGTTCGCCGGTGTGGTCGTGGGCCTGGTCCCACTGGCCCGGTGGCAGAGCTTGCTCGATGCGGCCGGCTTGGACGGCGACGGGACGATCTGGCTGGAGCATCGCGACGGAACGCGCCTGGTCGGGGCCGGCAGCCCCAGCGGGCGCTCGCTCAGCGGCAGTCTGAGCTGGCCGGAGCAGGGTCCGCAGGGCCCTTCCAAAGGGGGCAGCTTCCGCTCCGATCTGGCGGGCGATGGCGTGCCCCGTCTGGTCAGCTACCTTCAACTCGACGATGCGCCGCTGCGACTGGTGTTGATGCGTCCGGTCAGCGAGGTCGAGTCGCAGTGGTGGCAGCGGGTGGCCAGCACCGGCGGCGTGACCCTGATCGTGGTGGTCGGCTGTCTGGGGCTGGTGCTGCTGTTCGAGCGTGAACTGCGGCATCGTCAGCAGGTCTCGCAGTTGCTGGCCCATGCTGAAGGGCATCTGCGCACCATCGTCAACCACCTGCCTTCCCTGGTCAGCTACTGGGATCGTGACTTGCGCAATCTGTTTGCCAATCACCTGCACCGTGATCTGTTCGGCTTGCTGCCCGAGGTATTGCGTGGTCAGACGCTTTCTGACGTGGTGGGGCCGGCTTTGATGCATCGTTACGGGCCCTATATCAAGCTGGCCCTGGCCGGTGAGGCGCAGACCTTTGAATGGCCCGTCAAGCTGCCCGACGGTGTCTTGCGCACCCTGCTGGTCTCCTTGGCTCCGGATCTCCGTGAGGGGAGGGTGGTCGGCATTTTTGCGCAGCTCATGGACATCACCGACCGCAAGCATGCGGAAAATCAGGTGTTCGAGGAGAAGGAACGCTTCCGCGTCACGCTGAGCTCGATCGGCGACGCGGTGATCACGGTCGATGTGGCGGGGCGGGTGACCTACCTCAACCCGGTGGCCGAGCTCATGACCGATTGGCGCCTGGACCTGGCTCGCGGCGAGCCGGTGGAGGCTGTCATGCCCATTGTCAATTCGGTCGATGGCAGCCCCTTGCGCAACCCGGTACGGATGGCTCTGGAGTTGCAGGACACGGTCGGGCTGGCCGCCGACACGGCCTTGATCAGGCGCGACGGGCAACGATTCGACATCGAGGATTCGGCGTCTCCGATCAAAGACCGGCATGGCGAGATCATCGGTGCGGTGATGGTGTTCCACGACGTCAGTGAGATGCGCTCGATGGCCATCCGAATGGCCCACCTGGCCCAGCACGACGCGCTGACCGGCTTGCCGAACCGGCTGATGCTCTATGACCGGGCCGAGCAGGCCATCTTGCTGGCCGAGCGCGAGCAGGAGCAGGTGGCGGTGATGTACCTCGATCTGGACCGCTTCAAGACCGTCAATGATTCTCTGGGGCATGAGGTGGGCGATCGCCTGCTGGTGGAGTTTGCGCGGCGTCTTTCCTCTGCCATGCGTCACTCCGATACCCTGAGCCGACAAGGGGGAGACGAGTTCGTGATCCTGCAGACCGGTCTGAAGGACGCCTCCCAGGCGGGTCAGTTGGCGCGCAAGCTGTTGCGTCTGTGTGCGGAGCCCTTCGTGGTGCAGGGCCGAGAGCTCAATGTGTCGGTGACCATCGGCATTGCTTTGTTCCCGGGTGACGGCAGCCATTTCGACGAACTGGCCAAGCACGCCGATGCCGCCCTCTACGCGGCCAAGAATGCGGGCCGCAATCGCTTCCACTACTTCACGCGTGAGTTGGGCGTGGCTGCCCACCTGCGTCTGCAGCAGGAGCAGGCACTGAAGTCTGCGCTGGGGCACGGCGAGATCTTCCTTGAGTTTCAGCCCAAGGTCGATTTCAGTTCAGACCAACTGGTCGGGGTGGAGGCCTTGGCGCGCTGGTGCTGGTCAGGGCAACGGGTTTCTCCGGCCCAGTTCATCCCGGTGGCCGAGGAGAGTGGGCAGATCATCGAGATCGGTCGCCACATCCTGCACACGGCCTGCGAAGAGGCCGCTCGCTTGAACGGATTGGGGCTGCTGGGGGCGCCCATGGCGGTCAATGCCTCGATCCGGCAGTTGGCCGATCCGGGCTTCGTGGTCGAGGTGCAGCAGGTTCTGCAGCGCACCGGCCTGCCGCCGGCCCTGCTGGAGATCGAGGTCACCGAAAGCGGTCTGATGCAGAACATGGAGGCCATGGCCGGTGTGCTGCGGGCGCTCAAGTCGCTGGGGGTGCGGATTGCCATCGATGACTTCGGCACGGGCTACTCCAGCCTGGCTTACCTGGCCAGTCTGCCGGTGGATGTGTTGAAGATCGACAAATCCTTTGTCGATGCCTACCAGGACAGTCCCAAGAACATGGCGGTCATCACGGCCATCATCGATCTGGCCCATCACCTTCAGCTGGAGGTGATCGCCGAGGGGGTGGAAAGCCGCGAGCAGGCGGATTTTCTGGTGGCGTTCGGCTGTTGCAAGATGCAGGGCTATTACTTCAGCAAGCCGGTGTCGGCCCCCGAGCTGCAGCGCTGGTGCGAGGCTCGGGCTGCTCAGCCCGTCTGACCCGGGTGGGTCTGGCGCTCGATGTGTTGGGCGATCACCCGTGCGGCTGCACTGGGCCTACTCAGAACAGTTCCACTTCGTCGTGGGCCTGGGTTTGTTTTTTCAACTGGCCCGAGCCGATCAGCTCGTCGTAATGACAGACCTGGTTCCGGCCATGTTCCTTGGCGTAGTAGAGCGCCTGATCGGCATGGCCCAGAATCTCGACCGCAGAGCCTTCGTAGGTGCTGACGAAACCCAGGCTGACAGTCACACGGCCCACCTGAGGGAAGTCGTGGTTTTCCACCGCCTGCCGGAAACGGTTGAAGATCTGGCGCGCCGTGGCCAGCGTGGCCGAGCGCAGCAGGATGACGAACTCCTCTCCCCCGAAGCGGAAGATGCGATCTTGTGCGCGGAAGGATGCGCGCAAGAGATTGGCCATCAAAATCAAGACCTCGTCGCCGTAGAGATGGCCGAAGCGATCGTTGACCTGTTTGAAATGGTCGATGTCGACCACGGCCAACCAGTGTCGAGGGCTGTCGGGATCGATCTCGGTGGAGGTGCCATGTCCACCCGGCGCATGGCTGGGGCGCGAGAACTCGGCATCGAAGGTCTTGCGATTGAACAGGCCCGTGAGTGCGTCGCGCTCGCTGTAGTCGAGCAGGCTCTGGTAATTGCGGTAGACGTGGAAGATGCCGTGGATGACATTCAACGTGTCTTGGGCAAAGGGCTGATCGTTGCGGATCTCGAGACAGGCCACCACCTTCTCCTGCAGCCACACGGGCAGCCACAGTTCGTATTCACCGCTGTCGGAGCGTTCTTCCCGGCCGGCTGACTTGTCGGCGATGCAGGCGGCCAGCGCCGGATAGGCCATCAAAGGCAGACGGGGAATCTCGGCATGCTGGGGGTCTTCGATGGATTGGAGAGATCCGTCGCTGATCCAGGCCTTGGGGCGCACAAAAGTCTCCTCCCCAATGGTCACGACCTCAAGCGCACGGACCTCTTTGACATTGCCCAATTGGTGCAAAGCAGAAATGACTGAAATTTCCAGGCGGGCGTGATCACGGTGTCCCGTGATCTCGACCAGATGCTGCAAGAGTGGATTCATTGTCAAAACTGCTTGCCCAAGATGGGGAACGACGAGGTGGAACCGGGCCCCGTGAGCAGACCCTTTTCAATCCCGGCAGAAGGTGGATAGGCCGGGATGGTAGCCAGTTTTTGCAAAGACACGCTGATGAGGCGGGCGGCTGCTCCGAGAATAGTCCGAAATCAGGCAGTTTTGTCGTATAAATGTTGCAGCCACTGGCGCTGCTCGCGGCTTTGTGTCACCGAGCCAGCGAATTCAGTGGGCCCGCCAAACCGGTCTCAGATCCGTTCAAACACCAGATCCCAGACGCCGTGGCCCAGTCGCAGCCCACGCCGTTCGAACTTGGTCTCGGGTCGGTAAGCCGGGCGCTCTGCATAGCCGCCAGCAAGCTGGCGGTTGCGCAGCAAGGGTTCTGCCCCTAGAACCTCCAACATCTGCTCGGCATAGGGCTCCCAGTCGGTCGCGCAGTGCAGGTAGCCTCCGGGTGCCAGGCGGGCTGCGAGCTTGGCCACCAGGGGCGGCTGGATCAGGCGGCGCTTGTTGTGCTTGGTCTTGTGCCAGGGATCGGGAAAGAAGATGTGCACCCCGGCCAGCACCCCATGGGGCAGCATGTGGTCGATCACCTCGACCGCATCGTGCTGCAGGATGCGGATGTTGCTCAGGCCGCGCTCACCCACCTGCTTGAGCAGTGCGCCCACGCCGGGCTCATGCACCTCGCAGCACAGGAAATGGGTCTCGGGCATGAGGGCCGCGATGTGGGCCGTTGCGTCGCCCATGCCGAAGCCGATCTCCAGCACCACGGGGCCCGGCGCACCGAACGCTTCTGTCAGGTCCAGTGGTGCTGCGCGGTAGGGCAGCACGAAACGCGGGCCCAGCAGTTCGAAAGCCTTGGCCTGGCCCGTGGTGGTGCGGCCTGCGCGTCGCACAAAGCTCTTGATGGTCTTGGGGAAGGGCACGCCGGCAGGGGCCCCGGTCGCATTCGCTTCGGCGGCCGTGGCGGCGGCGGGAGAGGGCTCGCCGGCGAGGGAGGGGGCTGCGCCGGGATCAGTGTGTTCTTGGTGTTCTTGCATGGTGTCGGGGTTTCAGGCGCTGGGCCAGACGCCGGGAGGCGTCGTTCGATGTGAGATTGTAGGCAAGCAGGCGCCTGATCCCGTCGAACCCGTGCATGGCTGCCGATTCAGGGCTGCCGGGCCCGCCACATGCCAATCCATCGGTTCAGGTGATCGCTGATGTTTCCACTCATGTCGGCCTCGTCCACCAGGCCCAGGGCCTGGGCTGCCTCGCGCAAGGCCGCCAGGCAGGCGGCGGCACTGGAGGTGTCGATCGCAGGCGCGCCATGTTGCTTGGAAAGCTTCTCGCCCCGGGCATCCAGTACCAGCGGTGTGTGCAGATAACGTGGGGTGGGCACCTTCAGGGCCTGCTGTAGCAGGATCTGGCGCGCCGTGTTGTCGCACAGATCGGCACCGCGCACGATGTCGGTCACGCCCTGATCGGCATCGTCCACCACCACCGCCAGTTGGTAGGCCCAGAGGCCATCGGCGCGCTGGAGCACGAAATCACCGACCTCGGTGACCACATCCTGAACCTGAGGGCCGAGACGCCGATCGTGCCAGTGCAGGTCATTGGCGCCCGGGATCCGAGCCACCTCGAAGCGCCAGGCGCGCACGGCACGGCCGTGGGTGCCCAGGCGGCAGGTGCCGGGGTAGACGGCTTGCTGGTGCCGTGCGCGGTTCACGCCCTGGGCCAGCAGGGCGGCTTCGATTTCCTTGCGCGTGCAGGCACAGCCATAGACCAGGCCCGCCTGGATCAGGGCATGCAAGGCCCGCTCGTACAGCGAGTGGCGCCGGGATTGCCAGACCGGCGGCTGGTCAGGATGCAGGCCACAGGCAGCGAGTTGCTGCAGCAGGACCTGATCTGCACCCGGGCTGCAGCGCGGTGGGTCGATGTCCTCGATGCGCACCAGCCACTGGCCTTGGTGGGCGCGCGCATCCAGCCAACTGGCCAGGGCGGCCACGAGCGAGCCCGCGTGCAGGGGGCCAGTGGGGGAGGGGGCAAAGCGGCCGATGTAGCCGCCGGTGGGCTGAGACATGGCAGGAGCGCAGCTAAGACACAGCAGGCTGGGGCGGCCTCAACCGCCCCGGGGACGCTCAGCTCAGCGAAAGGGCCAGGCTCAGGCCGGACACGAAAGCGTCTTCGACCCGATGACCCAGGCACCAGTCGCCGCACAGGCCGATGCCATTGGCCGGATCCCAGAGGTGGGTCTGACCCAAGGCCTTGAGGGTCTTGGCATGGCGCCAGCGCTTGACGGCGATGTGACTGGGCTCGGCGTGGATGCCGGTGATGTCGACGAAGGCGCGGTGCAGCTTGCCCTGAATGCGCTCCGGGGTGTCCTCGAGGTGTTCGCTCGACCAGACATCGCTGGCCTGCACGGTCCAGCGTTCGATCAGGCTGCGTCCCGGTTTGGAGGACTCGCGGGCCAGCCAGGCGATGCGGTGGTGGGTGCTGCGGGCGGCATTCCACTGCGGGCCCAACGTGGTCAGGCCGGGTTGCACCGCCTGCGGGAAGGCCAGCATCAGGGTCCAGCAGGGGGCGATGTGCACCGGCTGAAGGGCTTCGCTCAGGGCGCTGGCGCTGGGCACGCCAGCCAGCAGTTCGGCGGCCTGGGGGGCCGGCAGGGCCAGCAGCACCGCGTCAAATCCGGCATGCACCTGACTGCTGCCATCGTCACCGGCGGTTTGCAACTGCCAGCGTTGGGGCTGGAGGGTGTCGCGTTGCAGGGCGTTCACCCGGGTCTGGGTGAGCAGTCGTCCCTGGGCCTGCAGGGGGGCGGCCCAGTCGCGCACCAGGCGGTTCATGGCCGGCACGCCGACCCAATGGGGTTCGGGATGGGGCAGGCTCGGCGAGCTGACCTGGCCGTGCTCATCGAGCACGCGCACGGCGTTGGCGCTCCAGCGGCGGGCTGCATCGGGGGCGGTGGCCAGAGCCAGTTCAAAGCGGGGATCGCGCACGGTGAAGTACTGGGCGCCCGTGTCAAAGCTGCCAAAGGCCGTGTCGGTGCTGGCCATGCGGCCGCTGGCACCGGCACTCTTCTCGAACACGGTGACATCGTGACCTGCCTGGGCCAGGGTGCGCGCACAGGTGATGCCGGCCATGCCGGCGCCCACGATGGCAATGCGTTGGGGCACCAGGGTGGGAGGGGCCGGCTTCTTGCGCGGGCCTGTCGAAGTGCGGGGGCGTTTTGCCATGGCGGGTCTCCAATCGATGAGTACGCTACAAAGCCTAACCCAATTGGCAGGCCTCACGGACGAGTTGGATCAGCGATTTGTGTCGAGGGCTTCAGGGCTTTCCCGCCCCCGGTGTCCTGTCAGCGCACCAAATGGCGAGGCTGCTCCAGCAAGGCCTGTCGGGTGGCCGCGGAGTCCAGTCGTTCCAGCCACCATTGCAGCGTCCGCCCGGGGCGCTGGCCTGGGCTGGCCCGCCAGGCATAGCCGCAGCGCACCGTGCGGGCCGCCCGCTCCAGGGGTTTGTGGATCAGCATGCCCGCCTCCAGGTAGTTGCGCACCATGGACTCGGGCAGAAAGCCCGCCCCCAACCCCCGAAGTTGGGCTTCGACCTTGGCCTGCATGGTGGGGACCGTGAACACCTCCTGGCCGGGCAGCAGGTTGACCGTCATGCCCCGACCGCGCTGGCTGGAGTCCGCGACGGCCACCGCACGGTGCTGGCGGATCAGGTCGTCGCACAGCGGCTCTTCGATCTTGGCCAGGGGATGGTGCGGGGCCACCACGTAGAGAAAATGCATCACCCCGAGTTCGCGTTGCTGGATGTCGGCGGCGGGAGAGCCTTCCATCACCACGCCGATGGCCAGGTCGGCATGGCCCAGCACCAGGGCTTGCATGGTGCCGGTCATGATCTCGTCGCGGATGCGCAGCCGTGTGGGCGGGTTGAGCTGGAAGAAGTCGCCGGTGAGCTCCAGCAGGGTGCTGCGGGTGATGACGCCATCGACTGCCAGTGTGAACTGCGGTTCCCAGCCGGTGGCCACGCGTTTGACGCGGTTGGCCACGGCATCGATCTCGTCGAGCAGGCGCTCGCCTTCGCGCAGCAGCTCCTGGCCGGCTTCGGTCAGGCGTGCCTGACGGCTGCTGCGGTCGAACAGGAGCACATCCAGCGCATCTTCGATCGCGCGCACCCGGTAGGTGAGGGCGCTGGGCACCAGATTGAGCTGCCGTGCCGCGGCGGCAAAGCTGCCGCTCTGGGCGATCTCCTTGAGCATGCCCAGGGCATCGGGGGTGAGGACGTCTCGGGCCGTTTGGGACGTGGAGGGCATGACCGCCGTCAATTCAAAAAAAATGAATGATGCCATCAATCACCGCGCATTGCCGAAGCCGGGGCGAGCCCTAAAGTTCAGTCTCAGGAGATGCACACCATGCTCAGCATTCGCAAGTCAGGGGAACGAGGCTACGCCGATCACGGCTGGCTGAAGTCCTTCCACAGTTTCTCTTTCGCCGGTTACCACGATCCCCGTCACATGGGCTGGGGCAATCTGCGGGTCATCAATGAAGACCGCATCGCGCCGGGCACGGGCTTTGGCACCCATGGCCACCGCGACATGGAGATCATCAGCTACGTGCTGAGTGGCGAACTGGCCCATCAGGACAGCATGGGCCATGTCAAGGGTATCCGTCCCGGCGAGGTGCAACGCATGAGTGCCGGGCGGGGTGTGACCCACAGCGAATTCAACCACGCGCCGGGACAGAGCACGCACTTCCTGCAGATCTGGATCCTGCCCGATGTGCAGGGCATCGAGCCCGGCTATGAACAGAAGGCCTTCACTGAGGCGGACAAGCGCGGGCAGTTGCGCCTGGTCGCGTCTCCGGACGGCGCTCAGGGTTCGGTCAGCCTCCATGCGGATGCGAGCCTGTACGCCGGCCTTTTCGATGGCGAGTTGGAACAGGCCAGCCTGTCGCTGCGCCCCGGGCGCAAGGCCTATGTGCATCTGGTGCGCGGCCAGTTGCTGGCCAATGGCCAGAAGCTGGAGGGTGGCGACGCGATGTTGCTCGAGCAGGAGAGCCTGCTCACCCTCAGCCAAGGGCGCGACGCCGAGGTGCTGGTGTTCGATCTGGCGCCTTGAGCGGGCCATTCGATGGCCGCGGGCACAATGTTTTTTTCCCCAACCTAGGAGTCTTTCATGGCAAAAGTCGTTGTTGTTTTCCACTCTGGCTATGGTCATACCCTGCGCATGGCGCAAGCGGTGGCCGAAGGTGCTGAAGGCACGCTGCTGCCGATCGATGCCGAGGGCAACCTGCCCGAAGGGGGCTGGGACACCCTGAACGCCGCCGATGCGATCGTCTTCGGCTCGCCCACCTACATGGGTTCGGTCAGCTGGCAGTTCAAGAAGTTTGCCGATGCGACCTCCAAGGCCTGGTTCACCCAGGCCTGGAAGGACAAGCTGTTTGCCGGCTTCACCAACAGCGCTTCCCTGAATGGCGACAAACAAAGCACCTTGCAATACCTGATGACTCTGGCCATGCAGCACGGTGGCCTGTGGGTGGGCCTGGGCACCTTGCCCAGCAACAGCAAGGCGGCTCAGCGAAACGATTCGAATGTGCTGGGTGCCTCGCTGGGTGCGATGGCGCAGAGCCCGTCCGACAGTTCGCCTGCAGAGATGCTGCCGGGTGATCTGGCCGGTGCCAAGGCCTTCGGCGCCCGTGTGGCCGCCACCGCCGCGCGCCTCGCCAAGTAAGCTGCGTGCAACAAGGGGGCAGGCCCGGCAGGGCCACCCCCTGTGACCCTTCCTCAAGGAGCCCCCATGTCGGCCTGGACCCTGATTTCACCCCATACCAAGGACCTCGGTGGAGGCTTCCTGGTGCGCCGTGCCTTGCCGTCGGCGCAGCGCCAGGCGGTGGGGCCGTTCCTGTTTTTCGATCATTTCGGCCCGGTGCAGGTGCAGCCTGCTGATCAATTTGACGTCAGGCCGCACCCCCACATCGGACTTGCGACCGTGACCTATCTGTTTGAAGGCGCGCAGATCCATCGCGACAACCTGGGCTTCGAGCAACGCATCGAGCCGGGTGCCATCAACTGGATGACGGCAGGGCGGGGCATCGTGCACTCGGAGCGCCGCCCACCCGATCTGTCCTCGCAGTCTTACGCCATGCACGGCCTGCAACTGTGGGTCGCCCTGCCCGAGGCGCTGGAAGACGTGGCGCCCAGCTTCGTCCACACGCCGGCCGAGGCCTTGCCCGAGTGGTGTCAGCCCGGCGTGCGGGTGCGCGTGCTGGTCGGTGAGGCCTTCGGCCAGCGTTCGCCCGTGCAGACCCTTTCGCCGACGCTGTACCTGGATGTGCAGATGGAGCCTGGGGCAAGCTTTCACCTGCCGCTGCTGGCCCAGGAGCAGGCCTTGTATGTCGTGCACGGCGGCTTGCAGGTGGACGGACAGGCTTTGCCCCTGCAGCAGCTCGTGCTGCCTCAAGGCTCTCTCGATCTGCAGGCCGGGCCTGAAGGTTGCCGCTGGGTGCTGGTGGGTGGGCAGCCCCTGGGGCACCGACACATCCGCTGGAACTTCGTTTCGAGCTCCAAGGCCCGCATCGAACAGGCTGAGCAGGATTGGGCCCAGGGGCGAGCCGAGGCCGGCATGGGACAGGTGCCCGGCGAGACCGAACGCATCGAGCAGCCCGCGCGCCCCGGGCATTGAGACAGGAGCGGGGGCGCCGGGTGGCAGCGGCCTCAGCGAACCGGTGAGAGGTCAGGCGCCAACGCCTCGCGCTCGTCAAAAACGAAACAGCTGCCCTGGTAGTGGCCGCCGTCGGTTTCCTCGAAGTACTTGAGGATGCCGCCTTCGAGCTGATACACGTGAGGCAGCCCTTCTTCCCGCATCAGGATCGCGGCCTTCTCGCAGCGGATGCCGCCGGTGCAGAAGCTCACGACGGTCTTGTCCTGCAGTTCGGCCTTGTGAGCCCGAAGTGCATCCGGGAACTCGGTGAATTTGTTGATGCGCCAGTCGATCGCGCCTTCAAACGTGCCGTGATCCACTTCGAAGGCATTTCGCGTGTCCAGCGTGACCACCGGACGGCCGTCGTCGTCATGGCCTTGGGCCAGCCAGCGTCGCACCGTGGCCGGTGCCACCGAAGGGGCCCGACCCTCGGCCGGGCGGATGGTGGGGTGATTCATGCGGATGATCTCGCGCTTGACCTTGACCAGCATCTTGCGAAAAGGTTGCCGGTCTGACCAGCTTTCCTTGGGTGCCAGGTCGGCCAGCCGCGGGTCCTGGCGCAGGGTATCGACCACTTCACGCACGGCCTCGGGCGCCCCGGCGAGGAAGAAATTGATGCCTTCCTCGGCCAGCAGGATGGTGCCGCGCAGGCCCAGGCGGTTGGTTAGAAGTGCGAGGCGATCGCGCCACTGCTCGGCGTCGGGCAGGGAAACGAACTTGTAGCAGGAGATGTTGAGGACCGGGGTGTTCACGGCGGCGATTGTAGGGGCCGTGGCAAGAGGGTTACTGCGTGGAGGTGGTGCTGCAGTTGGTATCAGTGGCAGATGCGGGCTTGCAGACACGCGCCCGGCCCGTGCGTGCCAGCACCAGGATACGGGTCTCTGTGGGCTGTTGACCCGTGCTGACATCGTTGCGTTGCAGGCGCAGTGTCATGGCCTGAAAGCCGCTGTTGTCAGAGGTCTTGGAGTACCCCGAGCCATCAAAGCGGATGAGTCCGATGGCGTTGCCTGCGGAGTCACTGGTACTGATGTTGAGGTAGCTAGGCTGCGCCGGTGTGGACTGCACCAACATATCCTGGCCATCGGTGTACGTCGCAGATATGGTGGCCGTTGAGGTGGTGTCGTAAGTGCCGTTCGTGCTGCTGAAGCCGGGCCGTGAGACAAACACCTTCCAGCCTGAAGTCCAGTCTGTGCCGGTGTTGGGCACCACAAAGGCGGTCTGGTTGCGCTTCATCGCTTCGCCACGTGCCGCGTTCACTGAAGCGAGCAGGCCATTGGCAGCCGAGGTCAGCTGGGAGTTGCGGTAGAAAGTCATGTAATTGGGAATAGCCACAACGGCCAGTACCACGATGACCGCCATGACGACGATCAGTTCGATCAGCGTGAAGCCTCGGCGGCGCTGGGGTGTCACCAGGACTCTCATGGCCAGCACAAGCGGGTATTGGTCGTGGTACCCGTGCAGCTCTTGACGCCGGTGCTGGTCATTTGCAGGGATCCGACCGCCGTGTCTGTGAACTGAGGGGTGGCAGTGACTTGCACGCAGTCCGACAGCGCCACCGTATTGCTGCAGGCCGCAGCGCTCAATAGGTAAGCCGGGTTGCTGGAACTGTCGCCTGAAAAGGTTTTGAAGGGGAAGGTGGTGAAGGTCGGCGTCACGCCGCAACTGGCCTGTGCGCTGGGTGTGCCGGAAGGATTGGTGAAGGCCAGGTAGCAGTTGCGTTGCGTCAGGTACCGTTCTTCCTGAAGGAGAAGGTCGTTGATCGCAGCCCTTGCCTGAGCGCGCTTGCCTTTCAGGATCGAGTCTTGATATGCCCCGAGCGCGACCTTGGCCAAAATGGCAACGATGGCCACTGTGATCATGAGTTCGATGAGCGTGAATCCTCGCGCGGTTTTTTTCAGCTTCATGGTGCAGCCTTGAGGTCCCAATAGTTGTTGATCTGGCGCCAGCTCAGACGCCCCACATAGTCTTGGATCTGGACCGAGGTTCCGACCACTGCAGAGCCGGTGGAACCGCTCTGCAGACTCGTCTTGGTGGTGGTGCGCAAGCGGCGACCCGTATTGTCAGTGTTAGGGCTGTCGTACTGGATGCTGGAATCGGTATCGACGTAAAGGCTGGCACCAAGCAGGCCGACCGCTGAACTTGTGAGCGTACCGTTGCCGGTTGCGATGTTGATCACATACTGATTGCCGCCGCCCGGCGTCGCAGTGCATGAACCAGTGGCACCCGCTGCGCCGGGGATGATGGTGTTGAACGCGATTTGCGGATTGAGATCCAGGAAGGTGCTGATCATCTTTTCGCCCGACGAGGGCAGGTCAAAGTACCAACCAGATTTCAGCGCCGTGGTCACCGTGGTGCCTGTGCTGGTGTCAGAGTAGGTTGCAGTGTCGGAAGTAGGTCGCCCCCACACGAATGCTGCGACGGTGACCGTCTTGGGCGTGGTCGATGTGTTCACTGTACCTTGTTGTAGTCGGCTGCGACCGGTGATCACGCTGGCGGTTGAGGTGGTGAGCGTCGTGCTGTCCGATTGGTTGAGGGTGGTTTTGCCGTCATCGAAAATGGCATAGATGGAGTTCTGTGCCGTCGATGTCTTGTCACCAGATTCAAGGAACTTGCCGGTGCCGAAGACGACGTAGAAGGTCTGCAGTCCATTGACCACCGGACCGGTCACGATCCTCGGCGGCGCAAAGATGGGCTGGATGTTGCTGCTGGCATCCTTGGCGATGTACATCGGATAGGCAGAAGGCGAGGCTGGATCACCGCTGTTCGAGAAAAAGGACAGGTTGTTGGCATTCCAGTTGGCCAGAACCGTCGGATTGAACGCGGCCCGAGTCGTGGTAGCGGCCCGCGGGGTGAAATCAAACTTCCACAGTTTGCCGTGGAGATCTCCAATGAAGATGCGGTTGGCTGCGCCCGCAGCGTCGTAGAGCGGCGTGAAGTTGGCGGCTCCAGGGGCTTTGGACGCAGCAAGTGTGGTGTCCATTGGCAGGGACAGTTTGTAGTAGTTGGTTCCCAGGGTCCACGCATCGCCGGCAGCTTTGTCCAGCGCCAGGAAAAATAGCGCAGGCCGGCCAGTGGAACTGAAAATTCCGCTGGAGTCCGACACGTAATTGTTCACGCCGCTGGCGACCACCGCAAACCACCGATAGGTGGGCGAACTTGCGCCCGGCGCACTGGTCACCATTTTGAGGATCTGCGGTTGCCCGACCACATAGCCCAGGTCGCTGTCGTCTGCGTCTGTGAACTCCCACATCACCTTGGAGGCCGAGAAGGCTGTAGGGTCGGTCACATCGAGTGCGAAAAGCCCTTGGCCGCCCGCACCGGTGCCCGAGACAAGCACGGATTTCCAGGTGCAGGTGGTGGCGCTAAGCGTGTGCGACGGCCCAACGCACGCCTCTGCAACGGTCGGCAAGCCATCAACGTAGCTCTGGTGGTTGTTGTTATAACTGGTGCTGGTGAGGGCTGACAGTTTGCTGGCCATCCAGCTCGGGATGTAACCGAACAGTTCGGCACCCGTGCTGGCATTGAACGCGTGAAGCATACCGTCGTTGGCCCCAACGTAGACGGCTGCAGTGCGTCCGGAGTTGCTGGAGTAGAAGGTCTTGTAACTGTTTTCGGTGTATCCCGCTGCTGGCTTGCCCGCGTAGACCACGCTGGAATTGATGATGTCACCCAGCAATTTGCTCCGAGTCCGGAAGGTGGTCCCTTCCAGCGACCGGTCACCGCGCAGGTAGCTGAGTCGACTCTGCCCCAGTGTGTCTGATGCTGCACTGGGTGAAGCCTTGTTCAGTGCATTTTGGACACTGGTGCTGACGGAGCCCCACAGGAAGTCGGTTGCCACTGGATTGGCCGTGGCGCCGGACACGCCCATCACGATGTTCCGGCTGGTGGAAGGGTTGGCGCGGTTGGTGAGCATGTCGGCTGCGCTCCAGTTGGCATTGGCGCCCAAAGAGACGGAACTGCCACTGACACTCAACGGCAAAGCCAGCACGTCGCCTGTCCAGTTGCTGGTGTCAAATGCGCCCTGATAGATCACACTGCCATTGGTGGCCGTGAGGTACTTGGACTGCAAGGCCACCCCTGCGATGTTGCGTGAAGAGTTGGCCGCGCGACTGAAAATGCCGTTGAAGGCGCTGAGCACACCTCGCGCACTGCTCTGCAAATAATAGGTGCTGGCTTCACCCGGTGAGTTCAGGTTCTGCCAGACGTTGTTGTTGTTAGTGCCGTCTTGTTGCTTGAACGGATTGCCCCAAGTGTTGTAGGGATTGCTGCCCACATTCGAGGCATCAGTTTCGAAGCCACCATATTTCGAGGCCATGAAAAACTGGTTGGCGTAACGGCGGGTGTTGGTATTGTTCTGGGCACCGTACTCATTCACGTCGAAGAGAAAGGTTTTGACGCGAAGACCCGGGCGCTGCTTGCTTGAGCCATTTGTCCAGGATGTGCCACGAATGTCGTGCGTGTGGGCCCAGTAGGCCGACCCCATGATCTGGCTGCCGGTGGTGGACGTGGGCACGCTGTTGTTCGCCCCGTTGGGGTTACCCGTATTGCGGGTCGTCCCTTGGCCATCCAAATAGGTGGCCGAGGTGACATTTTTCTCAAAATTCTGCACGACAGTGCGCCAGGCATTGATGTCGATGATGTTGTTGGCGTCACTGGCTGAGGGCAGTCGGTTGCCGTCGTGGGTGTTGATGTCACCGATCACCACAATGTTGCTTCGCACACAAGAGTAATCCGCGGTGCTGCTGCGGCTGCCGCCATACGGGTCGGTCCAGCTCGTGAAGACAGGGAATCCATCCTTGTAGGCATCGGTGATGTTGCTGATGGCATCGGCGCTGGGGCTCAGGCCTTGTAGGTAGCGCAGCACTTCGTAGTGGAGCTCGCCCACCGGGTCGTAGATCTTGTAGCGGCCCGGCACAGGACCTGTGCGCCCGAACTTGTTGAGGTAGTTCACCACGCCGCTGATGCCCATCGAGTCGCTGTCTGGGTTTGCGAGGAACACACCGGTGGTCGTGTTCCATTCGATATTGGCATTGCCGGTGCTGGGGGTGTTGTCGTTGCCGGTCTCATCAAAGGTCTTGTAGCCGACATACTTCATGGGCGCGCGCAGCACGCCGCCGTAGCGGCCGTTGTTGTAGCTGGCCGTCTGATCCATCAGGTAGCCGAACGCGGCGAGCCGTAACTGATCACTGTATTTTTGAACCACGCCCGTGGGCTTGTAATTGCCGCTTGGGTAAAGCGAGCACAGGCCGTAATCGCGTACGTCAGCCAAAGCGCCGCTGCTCTTGTTGCAAACCTGTACCCTGGAATAAAAGAAGCCGTCGCTGTTGAGCTTGTTGGCCGAACTTGGTGGCGTCCAACTGCCCGTGTAAGGGCGTGTGTAGCAATTCTTGGCGGTGCCGTAATAGGGGTCTCCAAAGACACCGTTGCTGCACGAGACACCGTTGTAGGCTGGTGCCACTGCCCAGCGTGAGCCTGCCCCGTACCAGACCTCAAGGGTGCCCGTGAACGAGCAATTGCCATTTTCAGAAGCGCAGTACGTGGTGTTGTTGGGCAGCGAAGCGTTGGTGTAGGTGGTGACACTGCCGACCGCCTGAGACGGAGGACTGGTCAACGTGTAGTTACCGGGCCCGCTGTTGCAGTCGCCTTGAGCAGAAGTACCGAAATAGATCCGATTCAAGGTGTTCGCCACCCAGATGTCGCTGCCATTGGCCGCGGTGATCATGGCGGTTGGTACAGCACCCCAATAGGTGCCGGCACCGCCGCCATCCTTGGGCAACTGCTTGGCCGGGAAGTTGCTGCTGTTCCACATGCAGATCGGGTCTCCATTGGGCAGCACAGCACGTTGAAGAATGGTCAGCCCATCCTGATCAATGTAGCGGTCGCCACCAGACAGCGCCAGGCGCAGCATGTC
This sequence comes from Curvibacter sp., assembly GCA_003987795.1. Classification (GTDB taxonomy): domain Bacteria; phylum Pseudomonadota; class Gammaproteobacteria; order Burkholderiales; family Burkholderiaceae_C; genus Curvibacter. The sequence continues at coordinate 19,795 of RXJO01000332.1, read as the reverse complement.
AATCGCGGAGTTGGTCGCCCAGTTCAGGAAGTTGCCACTGAAGGCATTGCTGCACTTGCGACTCGTGGCTGGACCGCTGCGGTCAAAGCGCTTGTAGTCAGTGGTCGAGAGACCCGTTGCAGGGGTCTCGCTGGGGCTGTCGTTGTAGGTGTAGCACGATTCAGCGTCGTAGTAGCCCAGATACTCGTTGGTGTTGGAGTAGGTATTGTCGGTGTTGCCACCGGGTGTGTACTGCGCACCCACGGTCGGGTATTCCACTGAGAGAGCCAGCGCCAAACTGGGCTTGTCGATCGGGGTGGTCGCGTACAAGGGGGTTGACGACAGGGTGATCGCGGGGTAGCTCGGTGGGGAGCTTTGACTGTGGACCAGCCATGACAAGCCCAGTCCGGCGAAAACCACAACAGAGGCCGCAGCCACAAAGCTTTGTCGCTGGACCAGTGCCAGACGGCACCGTTTCAGCCAGGAAGAGAAAGGGAGTGGAGCGTTCATGTTGATTCTGCCTGCTCAGTCGCGGTAGATCATTTGCATTACGGCCTGAATATCCTGCCGGGGCCCAAAGCCCATGGCGGTCACTCTGAAGACGTAACGCGATTCGACGATGCCCTTGGTCTGGACTTCGGTGGGATCCTTGATGGCCTCGATCACATACCGTGGGGCTTGGTAGGATTTCAGGCCGCTGCCGCTCGGAAAAGAGCCTCGACCGGTGAAAGATCCCCAAGCCACGGTGGGCGCGTTGGTTCCTGTGTTCAGAAAGTCCACGTTCAACCAAGCAGGCTTGCCCGAGGCGTTTTCGGCACACAGCCCTCGGCTGTTGCCCGACGTACCGCAGTTGAGAACGAAGGCACTGGCGTCGGTGACCGGTCCAAATGTGGAGGTGCGAGTTCCCCCCGAAAGGCCTGTCGGGTTGAGGTCGATCGATGCGTCCACCAGCGCTGCCTCAGCAGCCTGCCAGGCGATTTGTTGGTCCCGGTCATTGCGAGCCCCACGCTCACCCATTGTTGCAATTTGAATCCCGCCAACGCCCAAAAGGGACACGACGATCAACAGGATGAGCACCACCATGAGGGAGGCGCCCTCATGGGCTCCTCTCCCCGGGCTCTGGGTTGGGCGGATGCCTGGGACCATGTCAGCTTCCCTGATCATTGCGTAAGTGGATGGTGAAGGTCACGCTTCTGCGCAGGCGGGTGTCGGTGAACGTGTTCTCGCTGCTGGTGCTGCCCGGATCGTTGCTGCTGGACAGTGCGGTCCCATCCGATGCTGTGCCGCTGGATCTGCCAGCACCGAAAGGCAGAAAACTGATGGAACTGGTGTCATTCGATTGCCCGAGTGGGCTGCGCAGAACCAGACCGATGCGGATGCTGCGGACTCTGCGCCAATTGAAATAGGTGGCGGTCAGGTTGCCGCTGACGGTCAACTCGTCTGCGCGCAAATAACGATCTGGAATGTTGTCCGAGCCGACGGAGGTCGACGTGTTGCCGGGCGCGATGCTGTCCACACCGTACAAAACCTGGAAATTCTCGACACCTCTGACAAGGGTCGTTTGGGTCACCGTGGTGCTGCTGACGGGGATGGAACTGCACATCAGGCTGGGTTCGCCGTCAGAGTCGGTTCCCACATGCAGGATGCTGATCGCCCGGTCGTCGCGGCTGGCGGGCAGGGTGGTCAGACTTTCTCCGTTGCAGTTGATCATGCTGCCGTCAGCCACTGTGGCTGTGGACGACGATGAACTGGGCTGAAATTGCAGAACAAGGATGTCGCTGCCATACCCGACGGTGCCTGCGACACGATTTGTCTTGGCATTCCAGGCATCGGTCGTAGCCCGGCTGGCATTGTTGAATCCGTAGATGGACGGTGGCGGGTTACTCACGAGGCCCGTGACGTTGGTCGGCCGCATGGTCGTCGCGTAGCTCAAGTCCTTGAACCCTGTCTGGACTACCAGACGTTGTATCAGATCGGAGATAAATCGGCTGTTCTCCCTCAACTGGGAAGCCGCATCAGTCACTGTGAAGCCCTGCCGTGCGATGTTCAGGGCTGCAAGAGCGGCCAGTGCCACGATCAGACTCACGGCCAATGCCACCATCATTTCGACCAACGTCATGCCGCGCTGCGGGCTGCGGGGTTGGCTTGGTTTTATTGTAGACATCACAGGTTCCCCGCAGTCACGGGAATGATCAGAAGAGGCCGCGTGCTGGACTGCACCGTGACGGCGGAGCCTGTCGCGGTGCGGTCGGTGCTGACTTGTGTCCAGGCCAGCTTGATGTAGGCCACGTAATCAGTGCCGCTGCCGCTGCAGCCCCATTGCGGCAGGTTGTTGCTGTCGTAGGGTGCGTTGTCAAAACAGATCTGTACCTTGGCACCTGGCAGTTCAGTGCCGACACGACGAAGCCATTCCGTCATTTCCGCATTGGCCGTGTCCGTCGCGCTGGTGCAACCTGTGCTGGTGTTGCTGACGTTGAGGCAATAGCTTGCGGTGGGCGGGGTCAGGCTGCCACTCAGATCGACAAAGTAAGGATTGTTGGTGGTCAGGCGCGCCTGTTCTTTGTTGCCTCTCATCATCTCGGCCATTTCACGCGCTAGGCCTGCTGCCGTCGATGCCATCCTGGCCTGGCGGTTTGCCTGCAGCGAAAACGACTGTAGGCCCACCATGCCAAGCATTCCGAACGAAAGTACGAAAACGGCGACCAGCACCTCCAGCAGGGAAAACCCATGCTGCGCGCGTTCCGCCGTCATCAGGCGGTAGGGTTCGCGATGCCAACGAGAAGGTCGGGTGACGGGCATGGGTGATGTAACTAAGTTGCTCAATGGATTGCTACCTGTGCCAAATTTAACATTGCCATCGCAAACGGTTCAAATTTGGCGACTTGGGATGATGATTGGCCAGTATTGAACGATGAGTGGTTTGGTTTGCCGCTCGGCGGACCTGACCTGCTGTTTGACGTCTGGTCCGGGCATGCAGCGGCGCGGGCGGCAAGGATTTGTGCTGGCTAAGCCCACAGCTGCTGGATGGCTTTCCTACAATGCCCCCATGTTTGTTCACCTGCGCCTGCACTCCGAATTTTCCGTGGTCGACGGAACCACCCGCATCGACGAAGTCGTCAAACTGGCGGCCAAGGACGCCCAGCCGGCCCTGGCGCTGACCGATTTCAACAACCTGTTCGGCGCGATCAAGCTGTACAAGGAAGCCCGCGGCAAGGGCGTCAAGCCCATCATCGGGGCCGAAATCGTGCTCGAAGGCACGCCGCAGGCGCCTGCCCAGGTGTCGCGCATGTTGCTGTTGGTGCAGAACCGGCAGGGCTACCTGAACCTGTGCGAGCTGCTGGCCCGAGGCTGGACGCGCAACGTGCACAACGCCCAGGCCGTGTGCACCCGGGCCTGGCTGGCGGAGCTCAACGAGGGCCTGATCGCCCTGTCGGGCGCCCATTCGGGCGCGGTGGGTCAGGCGCTGCTGCGCGGCGACGAGGGGGCTGCGGCCGATCTGGCCTTGCAAATGGCGAGTGTGTTCCCCCACCGCTTCTACATGGAAGTACAACGCGCCGGCCGCGCCGAGGACGAGGCCCATCTGGTGGCCGCGGTCAAGCTGGCGGCCCGTCTCAAGCTGCCGGTGGTGGCCACGCACCCGGTCCAGTTCACCGGGCCGGATGACTTCGAGGCCCACGAGGCGCGGGTCTGTATTTCAGAGGGTGAAATCCTGGCCAATCCCCGCCGGGTGCGCAAGTTCACCCGCGAGCAGTATTTCAAGAACACCGAGCAGATGCAGGCCTTGTTCGCCGATCTGCCCTCGGCCTTGCGCAACACGGTCGAGATCGCGCGCCGGTGCAGTCTGTCGCTGGTGCTGGGCAAGCCACAGCTGCCCGACTTCCCCACGCCCAACGGCATGCCGATCGCGGAGTATTTCCGCTTCGCCTCGCATGAAGGGCTGGAAGAGCGCTTGAAGCTGTTGTTCCCGAAGGCTGAAGAGCGCGATGCCCAGCGGCCCCGCTATGTGGAGCGCCTGGAGTTCGAGCTCAACACCATCCTGAAGATGGGGTTTCCGGGCTATTTCCTGATCGTGGGCGACTTCATCCAGTGGGCCAAGACCCACGGCTGCCCCGTGGGCCCCGGGCGGGGTTCGGGAGCCGGCTCGCTGGTGGCTTACGCGCTGAAGATCACCGATCTGGATCCGCTGCAGTACAACCTGCTGTTCGAGCGCTTCCTGAACCCCGAGCGCGTCTCGATGCCTGACTTCGACATTGACTTCTGTCAAGGCAACCGCGACCGCGTGATCGACTACGTCAAGGAAAAGTACGGCAAGGACGCCGTGAGCCAGATCGCCACCTTCGGCACCATGGCGGCCAAGGCCGCCATCCGTGACGTGGGCCGTGTGATGGACATGAGCTACACCTTCTGCGACGGCATCTCCAAGCTCGTGCCCAACAAGCCGGGCATGTCCTACACCCTGCAGTACCCGCCCAACCCCAAGAAAGAGGGCGACAAGAACAACTACGCCATCGAGTTGGAGCCGGTGCTGGCTGAGCGCATCCAGAAGGAAGAAGACGTCAAGACCGTCATCGAGATGGCGCAGAAGCTCGAAGGCATGACCCGCAACATCGGCATGCACGCCGGGGGTGTGCTGATTGCGCCCGGCAAACTGACCGATTTCTGTGCCCTCTACCAGCAGCCGGGCAGCGAGTCGGCGGTGAGCCAGTACGACAAGGATGACGTGGAGGCCATCGGCCTGGTGAAGTTCGACTTCTTGGGCCTGGCCACGCTGACCATCCTGGAGATTGCGCGCGAATTCATCATGAAGCGCCACAAGGGCCAGGAGAACTTCAATTTCGAGACCATTCCGCTCGACGACCTGCCCACCTACCGCCTGTTCCAGGAGGGCAAGACCGAGGCGGTGTTCCAGTTTGAAAGTCGCGGCATGCAGGGCATGCTCAAAGACGCCAAGCCCTCGCGCCTGGAAGACCTGATCGCGCTCAACGCCCTGTACCGTCCGGGCCCGATGGACCTGATCCCCAGCTTCGTGGCCCGCAAGCACGGGCGTGAAGAGGTGGAGTACCCGCATCCGCTGGTCGAGCCCGTGCTCTCGGAAACCTACGGGATCATGGTGTACCAGGAGCAGGTGATGCAGACCGCCCAGGTGCTGGGGGGGTACTCGCTGGGCGGCGCCGACTTGCTGCGCCGCGCGATGGGCAAGAAGAAGGCCGAGGAGATGGCCGAGCACCGCAAGATCTTCCGTGAGGGTGCCGCCAAGAAGGGCATTGACGAGAAGAAGGCCGACGAGGTGTTCGACTTGATGGAGAAGTTCGCGGGCTACGGCTTCAACAAGTCGCACGCTGCCGCGTACTCTTTGCTGGCCTACCACACGGCCTGGCTCAAGGTGCATTACACCGCCGAGTTCTTCTGCGCCAACATGACCGTCGAAATGGACGACACCGACAAGCTCAAGGTGTTGTACGAAGACGGCGTGAAGATGGGCATGAGCTTCGAGCCGCCCGATGTGAACCGCGGTCGCTACCGCTTCGAGCCGGTCACCAACACCGTCATCCGTTACGGCCTGGGCGCCGTCAAGGGCACGGGCCAGGCGGCCATCGAGGCCGTGGTGGCGGCGCGCGAGGAGGGCGGTCCGTTCAAGAGCCTGTTCGACTTTGCCCTGCGGGTGGATCGCAAGGCCATCAACAAGCGCACCGTCGAGGCCTTGATCAAGGCCGGCGCCTTCGATGCCATCGAGCCCAACCGGGCGGCGCTGGTGGCCTCGATCGACCGGGCCTTCGAGTTTGCCAACGCCACGGCGGCCAATGCCAACCAGGGCGGCCTGTTCGACATGTTCGGCGACGACGCGCATGGCTCCAGCACGCAGGAGCCGGGTCTGGTTGAAACCCTGCCCTGGGGCATCAAGGAGCGCCTGACTTACGAGAAGACCGCCGTGGGCTTCTATCTGTCAGGCCATTTGTTTGACGAGGTGGCCACCGAGGTGCGGCGTTTCGTGCGACGCCAGATCGACGAGCTGGCCGACAGCCGCGATCCGCAGATGGTGGCTGGCATCGTGAGCGACCTGCGTGTCATCAACGGTCAGCGCGGCAAACTGGCCATCTTCAAGCTCGATGACAAGAGTCGCACCATCGAGGCCACCGCCGATGAGGCCCTGATCAACGCTAACAAGAACCTGCTCAAGGACGACGAGATGATCATCGTCAGTGCCAAGTGTCAGCCCGACCGGTTTTCGGGCGGGCTGCGGCTGCAGGTGGTGCAGATCTGGGACCTGGCCTCGGCGCGCTGCCGTTTCGGCAAGCACCTGCAGGTCGTGGTCAACGGCCGGGCACCCGACATCGCGCGCCTGTTGCGTGAGCACCCGCCGCGTCTGGAAGAGTCCGAGTCGGGCACACTGGAGCGCGGCATGGACATCCGCCTGCAGGTGTTGCGTGAAAAGGACGGCATGGCCGTCTCCGCTGAACTGCACCTGGGTGAAGGCGCCCGGTTCTTCCCCAGCGATGCCGCGCTGGCGGGATGGATGGCCCAGGCCCATGAGGGGCAGGCCCGCATCATCTACGACTGAAATGCCCGATTTCGCCGTGAAACGGGGTCTGGAGGGGTTTGTTTTTCATTTTGTGAAAATACAAGCCTTGAAATGTTGCCTCGTGAGGGCCAATTGACCTTTGAGCCCGCAGCCCCCCAAGACCGTCATTAGAATGAAATTCATGGCAACGAAATCACCTTCCAAACCCGCTGCACCCAAGCTGGCGCCGCCGGAGCATGGCGGCGGCGATTCCGTGGTGCTCGAGCGCCTGACGCAAAAGGTCAAGCCGCCGCAGATGTACCAGGTGGTCATGCTGAACGACGACTACACCCCGATGGAGTTCGTGGTCCTCGTGATCCAGGAATTTTTCAACAAGGACCGCGAAAGCGCGACCCAGATCATGCTGAAGATCCATCTCGATGGCAAAGGCGTCTGTGGCGTGTATTCGCGCGATGTGGCCGCCACCAAGGTGGATCAGGTCATGGATGCGGCCCACAAGGCCGGGCATCCGCTGCAATGTGTGAGTGAGCCTGTTGAATAAATGGCTTTCGATCCGATTTAAAGTTCAACCACTTAAAGCAAGGCAAAAGGAATTCACATGATTGCCCAGGAATTGGAAGTCAGTCTGCACATGGCCTTTGTTGAGGCCCGCCAGCAGCGCCACGAGTTCATCACCGTGGAGCACCTGCTGCTCGCCTTGCTCGACAACCCCAGCGCTGCCGAGGTGCTGCGGGCCTGCTCGGCCAACATCGACGATCTGCGCAAGTCCTTGACCAACTTCATCAAGGACAACACCCCGCAGGTGGCCGGCACCGACGAGGTGGACACCCAGCCCACGCTCGGGTTCCAGCGCGTCATCCAGCGCGCCATCATGCACGTGCAGTCCACCGGCAACGGCAAGAAGGAAGTCACCGGCGCCAACGTGCTGGTCGCGATCTTCGGCGAGAAGGATTCGCACGCCGTCTATTACCTGCACCAGCAGGGCGTGACCCGTCTGGATGTGGTGAACTTCATCGCCCATGGCATCAAGAAGGGCGAGCCGCCGGAACCCGTCAAGGGCAATGACCAGCCCCAGGCCGAACAGGAAGAGGGCGGTGAACGCAATGAGAAGGCCTCGCCGCTCGAACAGTTCACCCAGAACCTCAACCAGCAAGCCAAGGACGGCAAGATCGACCCGCTGATCGGCCGCGAGTACGAGGTCGAGCGCGTGATCCAGATCCTGTGCCGCCGTCGCAAGAACAACCCGCTGCTGGTGGGTGAGGCCGGCGTGGGCAAGACCGCCATCGCCGAGGGCCTGGCCTGGCGCATCACCCAGGGGGATGTGCCCGAAATCCTGACGGAAGCCATCGTGTACTCGCTCGACATGGGCGCGTTGCTGGCAGGCACCAAGTACCGCGGTGACTTCGAGCAACGCCTCAAGGGCGTGCTCAAGACGCTCAAGGAAAAGCCCAACGCCATCCTGTTCATCGATGAAATCCACACCCTGATCGGTGCGGGGGCTGCCTCGGGCGGCACGCTCGATGCTTCGAACCTGCTCAAGCCGGCGCTGTCCAGCGGCCAACTCAAGTGCATCGGTGCCACCACCTTCACCGAGTACCGGGGCATCTTCGAAAAAGATGCGGCCTTGTCGCGTCGCTTCCAGAAGGTCGATGTGGTCGAACCCACCGTCGATCAGACGGTCGAGATCCTCAAGGGGCTGAAGTCGCGCTTCGAAGAGCATCACAGCGTCAAGTACGCTGCGGCGGCTCTGCAAGCGGCTGCCGAGCTCAGCGCCAAGTACATCAACGACCGTCACCTGCCCGACAAGGCCATCGACGTGATCGATGAGGCTGGCGCGGCCCAGCGCATCCTGGCCCCGTCCAAGCGCAAGAAGACGATTGGCAAGACCGAGGTCGAAGAGATTGTGGCGAAGATCGCCCGCATTCCGCCGGCCAATGTGTCCAACGACGACCGCAGCAAGCTGCAGACCCTGGAACGCGACCTCAAGAGCGTGGTGTTCGGCCAGGACAAGGCGCTTGAAGTGCTGGCTTCCTCGGTCAAGATGGCCCGTTCGGGGCTGGGCAAGGGCGACAAGCCGATTGGCGCCTTCCTGTTCAGCGGCCCGACCGGTGTCGGCAAGACCGAGGCCGCCAAGCAATTGGCCTACATCATGGGCATCGACCTGATCCGCTTCGACATGTCGGAGTACATGGAGCGCCATGCCGTGAGCCGCCTGATCGGCGCGCCTCCGGGCTACGTGGGCTTTGACCAGGGCGGTCTGCTGACCGAGGCCATCACCAAGAAGCCGCACGCGGTGCTGCTGCTCGACGAGATCGAGAAGGCCCACCCGGACATCTTCAACGTGCTGCTGCAGGTGATGGACCACGGTACGCTGACCGACAACAACGGGCGCAAGGCCGACTTCCGCAACGTGATCCTGATCATGACCACGAACGCGGGTGCCGAGACCATGAACAAGGCGACCATCGGCTTCACCAACCCGCGTGAGGCGGGCGACGAGATGGCCGACATCAAGCGCCTGTTCACGCCTGAGTTCCGCAACCGCCTCGATGCCATCGTGGGCTTCAAGGCCCTCGATGAGCAGGTCATCCTGCGCGTGGTCGACAAGTTCTTGCTGCAGCTCGAAACCCAGCTGGCCGAGAAGAAGGTGGAAGTCACCTTCACCGACAAGCTGCGCAAGTACCTCGCCAAGAAGGGCTTCGATCCGCTGATGGGCGCCCGCCCGATGCAGCGCCTGATCCAGGACACCATCCGCCGTGCGCTGGCCGACGAACTGCTGTTCGGACGCCTGACCGACGGTGGCCGCCTGACGGTCGACCTCGACGACAACGCCGAGAAGCCGGACGTGGTGCTGGACATCCAGCCCCTGCCCAAGAAGGAGCGCGCGGCCAAGGCCGAACCGGCTGAGCCTGAAGAGGCCGCCGCCGCCGACTGAGCGATCCCGCTCATCCGCGGCTGAGCTCAAGAGCTGACCCTGGTGTGATCCGGGTCAGCTTTTTTCTTTTCGACGACATGGAATGAACAGTTGTCGTTGAAGTTGGATCGTCGGCCTGTGAGCATCGAAGGACTTTGTCGCCGGTGACCTGATCGGTTGCAAGCGACGTTTGATCACTTCCGTGTCGAAGGAACGCCATGTCATCCCAGCCTGTTTCTATGGATTCTGAGGTCAACCCCGAGCGACCCATCAAGCGCTATCTCCAGTGGGCTGACACCATCCGTCTGTTGGCCGGCGTGGGTGTGATCGGCTCCAGTGTCGTGGGGCTTTTGGCCTATGGTGGGCTCCAAGTGCCTGACGGCGCAGATGCGGTTGGGGCCATGGCCTTGATGTTGGTGGCCTTGGTGTTCGTGCTGCGTCGATGAGTACGCCGGATGGCAACCTGATCGACATTCTTTGCATCGGAATGGCTTTGGCAGCCACCCTGATTCGCCTATGGCGAATGCTGCGTGCGGCCAATGATCGTGGGGGCGGGGGAACGCTGGATGTGGCTCGTCTGATCACCGATGCTTCTTGCGCCGCGACCATTCCTCCCTTGCTTTGGATGATCGGGGCGGTTGCTTGGAAGGGCCTGTTGCCGATGTTGCTGGCTTCCAGCACCGTGTCTCTGGGTTTGGCCGGACTGGCCTCGCTGGTCTTTGCGCTGCGTGAATTGTTGCGCTGACGGGGCCGAGCTTGGGTGCTCCGCGATGTGGGGCCCTTGCGCAGCAAGGATAATGGGCGCCCATGTCGCACACCTTTCTCTGGCACGATTACGAAACCTTTGGCGCCAACACCCGGCGCGATCGCCCGGCGCAGTTCGCCGCCATCCGAACCGATGCCGAGCTCAACGAGGTCGGTGAGCCGCTGATGCTGTACTGCCAGCCGGCGCCCGATTATTTGCCTGATCCACAGTCCTGCCTGATCACCGGCATCACCCCTCAGCTGTGCCTCGAAAAAGGCGTGCCCGAGCACCAGTTCGCAGCTCGGATCGAAGCGGAGTTCTCCGAGCCCGGCACCGTGGGTGTGGGCTACAACACGATCCGTTTCGACGACGAGATCACGCGCTTCATGTTCTGGCGCAACCTGATCGACCCCTATGCGCGCGAATGGCAGAACGGCTGCGGCCGCTGGGACCTGCTCGATGTCGTGCGCATGGCCTATGCGCTGCGCCCCGAGGGCATTGTCTGGCCCACCAAGGAAGACGGCAGCCAGAGCTTCAAGCTGGAACACCTGAGCGCGGCCAATGGTCTGCTGCATGAAGCAGCCCACGATGCCCTCTCCGATGTGCGCGCCACGATTGCGCTGGCCCGTCTGATCCGTGACAAGCAGCCCCGCTTGTTCGATTTCTGCTTCAGCCTGCACAAGAAAGACCGCGTCGCCAAGGAGCTGGGTCTGCCCACCTCGCCCCAGCATGCCAAGCCCTTTTTGCATGTGTCGGGCATGTTCCCGGCCGACCGGGGTTGCCTGGCCGTGATGTGGCCCCTGGCCACCCACCCCACCAACAAGAACGAACTGCTGGCCTGGGACCTGGCCCATGATCCGAGCGAGCTGGCCTCGATCGATGCCGACACCGCCCGCCAACGTCTGTTCAGCAAGCGTGACGAGTTGCCCGAGGGCATGCATCGTCTGCCGGTCAAGTCGGTTCACCTGAACAAGTCTCCCATGGTGGTCGGCCAGCTCAAGACTCTGCGTCCCGAGATGGCCCAGCGGTGGGGCATCGATCTCGAACAGGCGCTGCAACACGCCGAGAAGGCCTTGGCACTGCCCGACCTCAGCGAGCTGTGGAAGAACGTGTTCCACCGGCCTGCAGATGAGCAGGCGGCCGATGTGGATCAGGACTTGTACGGCGGCTTCGTCAACCCGGCAGACCGGCGCCGCTTGAACCAGTTGCGTGCCCTGTCGCCCGAGGAGTTGGCCACCAGCCGTGCGGGGTTTGATGACCCGCGCCTGGGCGAGCTGCTGTTTCGCTACCGGGCCCGCAATTTTCCGACCACGCTCGCACCCGACGAGGCCCAGCGCTGGGAGCAGTTGCGCTCCGCCCGCCTGTTTGAAGGCGAGGCTGGGGCCCGCACCCTGGAGCAGCTCTTTGCCGAGATCGATTCGCTCTCAGAGACCGCAGATGAGCGCGGTGAGGCGATCCTGGGTGCCCTGTACGATTACGCCGAACACATCGCCCCCGAGTTCTGAGGGCCTGCCTTTTCCCTGATTTGATTCCCGACATGACTGACACCCACACCAACGGCTTCACCACCCAGATCGTCCACGCCGACCGCCGCGGCAGCGTGGAGCACGGCGGGGTGCACAAGCCCGTGCACAACTCGGTGCAATACGGCTTTGACCGCGTCGAAGACCTGATTGCCGTGTTCCAGGGCACCGCCAAAGGGGGCTTCAATTACGCCCGCCAGGGCACCCCCACCACGGCTGCGCTCGAGGCCAAGCTCACCCAGATGGAGCAAGGCCTGGGCAGCATCAGCTTCTCGACCGGCATGGCCGCCATCTGTGCGGTCTTCCTGACGCTGCTCAAGGCCGGCGACCACCTGGTGGCCAGCCGCTTCGTGTTCGGCAACACCAACAGCATCTTCGGCACCCTGGCCGACCTGGGCATTCAGGTGAGCACGGTCGACGCCACCGATGCCGCCGAGGTGGCGGCTGCCTTGCAGCCCAACACCCGCATGGTGTTCGTCGAAACCATCGCCAACCCCGGCACCCAGGTGGCCGACCTGGCCGGCATCGGCCAGCTTTGCCGCGACAAGGGCCTGCTCTACGTGGTCGACAACACGGTGGCGTCGCCCTACCTGTTCAAGCCGCGTTCGGTGGGGGCAGGCCTGGTGATCCATTCGTTGACCAAGAGCATTGGCGGCCACGGCAATGCGCTGGGCGGCTCGGTCACCGACACCGGCCTGTTCGACTGGTCGGGCTATCCCAACATCTTCCCGGCCTACCGCAAGGGTGACGCCAAGGGTTGGGGGCTGCAGCAGATCCGCAAGAAGGGCTTGCGCGACATGGGGGGCACGCTGTCCTCGCATGCGGCCAACCAGTTGGCCACCGGCGCCGAGACCCTGGCGCTGCGAATGGACCGCACCAGCGCCACCGCACTGGCCCTGGCGCAATGGCTGGAGCAGCATCCGGCGGTGGCCCGTGTGTTGTACCCTGGGCTGCCCTCGCACCCTCAGTACGAGCGCGCGCGGCAGCACTTCAAGGCTGGATCCTGGCTGCTGTCGTTCGAACTCAAGAACGCTGACGACTGCCTGGGCCTGTGCAACCGCCTGCAGCTGCCCATCAAGGCCACCGGCCTGGCCGACACGCGCACCCTGATCATCCCGGTGGCCCACACCATCTTCTGGGAGGCCGGCGCTGAGGTGCGTGCGGGCATGGGCATCGCCGACAGCATGATCCGGCTCTCCATCGGCCTGGAAGACGCCGAAGATCTGATTGCCGACTTTGCCCAGGCCCTAGGCTGAGCCTGACGGCGTTTCGCCTGCCCCCCTGGCTCAGATTCGGAAGGCCGTGCTCGCGGGGCGGCCTGGCAGGTTCAATTGGCTGACCGCGGGCTGCGACTGGGCGATGAGCCGGCCACGCCGGTAGACGCGCAGACGCGGTGGGCGCAGGCGCAGCGCCTCGATCGGATCGCGGGCATCGAGCAGCACGAAGTCGGCATGGCAGCCGGGTGCCATGCCATAGCCGGCCAGATGCAGCAGGCGGGCCGGGGCGCTCGTCACGGCCTCGAAGCACTGCCGCATGGCGTCCTGGCTGGTCATCTGGGCCACGTGCAGGCCCATGCCGGCCACCTCCAGCAGGTCGCCGCTGCCCAGGCTGTACCAGGGGTCCATCACGCAGTCGTGGCCGAAAGCCACGGTCAGGCCGGCGGCCAGTTGTTCGGGCACGCGGGTCATCCCGCGGCGCTTGGGGTAGGTGTCGTGACGGCCCTGCAGGGTGATGTTGATCAGCGGGTTGGCCACGACGCCCAGTTGGGCCTCGGCCATCAGGGCCAAAAGCTTGCTGACGTAGTAGTTGTCCATGCTGTGCATGGAGGTCAGGTGCGAGCCGGTGACCCGGCCGTGCAGGCCCAGGCGCTGGGTTTCTGCAGCCAGGGTTTCGACGTGGCGTGACAACGGATCATCGGATTCGTCACAGTGCATGTCGACCAGCAGACCGCGCTCGGCCGCCAGTTCGCACAGCAGTTTCACGCTGTCGGCACCGTGCGCCATGGTGCGCTCGAAATGTGGGATGCCGCCCACCACCTCCACCCCGAGATCCAGGGCCCGCTTGAGGTTGTTCAGGGCATTCGGTGAGCGCAGCACGCCATCCTGCGGAAAGGCCACCAATTGCAGGTCGAGGTAGGGCGCCACGGTCTTTTTGACCTCGAGCAGGGCCTGCACCGCCAGCAGACGGTCATCGCAAACGTCCACGTGAGAGCGGATCGCCAGCAGGCCTTTGGCCACGGCCCAGTCGCAATAGCTCAGGGCGCGTTGCACGATGGCCTCATGGGTCAGATGGGGCTTGAGTTCGCCCCACAGGGCAATGCCTTCGAGCAGGGTGCCGCTGCGGTTGACGCGCGGCATGCCGTAGCTGAGGGTGGAGTCCATGTGGAAGTGCGCATCCACGAAAGGCGGACTCAGCAGCCGACCCTGGCCGTCGAGGGTTTCATGGGCCGGGGCTTGCAGGCCGGCCGCCACTTCGACGATGCGGCCATCCTGCACGGCGACCGATTGGTCGCTGCGGCCGTCGGGCAGGTTCACGTGTTGGATCAGAAGGTCAAGCATGGGCAGTCTCGATGGGGCAGGCTCAGCGCTCGCCCTTGCGGTAGGGTTTCATCAGGGCCTGAGGGTAGCTGGCCTTGCGCGCCACCATCACCAACGCGAGGATGGACAACGCATAAGGCAGCATCAGATAGAGCTGGTAGGGCAGGGCGCTGCTGCCGGATTGCTGCAGCCGCAGTTGCAGCGCGTCGAAGAACGCGAACAGCAGGGCCCCGAGCAAGGCCTTGCCGGGCCGCCAGGAGGCAAACACCACCAGGGCCACGCAGATCCAGCCTCGGCCATTGACCATGTTGAAGAAGAAGGCGTTGAAGGCCGACAGGGTCAGGAACGATCCGGCCACCCCCATCAGGGCAGAACCCGCCACGATGCCGGCCGTGCGGGTGCGCCCCACGCTCAGGCCCTGGCCTTCGGCCGCCTGAGGGTTTTCTCCGACCATGCGCAGCGCCAGCCCCGACGGGGTGCGATACAGCCACCAGGCCACGGCCGGCACCAGCAACAGGGCCAGCAGGGTGAGCGGGGTCTGGGCCGACAGCACCGGCAGGCCCAGCCACTCCATCGGGGCGAAGGGGGTGATGGTGGGGGGCGTGTTCACCTTGGGGAAGCTGACCCGGTAGCCGTAATAACTCAGTGCCGTGGCCAGCATCGTGATGCCCAGACCTGCCACGTGCTGAGACAGGGCCAATCCGACGGTGAGCGCGGCATGCAGCAGGCCGAAGGCCGCACCGGTCAGGGCGGCCACGGCCACCCCACCCCACAGCGGCAGGCCCAGGTAGACGCCGAGCCAGCCTGCGAAGGCCCCGGCCACCAGGATGCCTTCGATGCCCAGGTTGAGCACACCGGCCCGCTCGCACAACAGCACGCCCAGGGTGCCGAAGATCAGGGGCGTGGCGATGCGCAGCACCGCCACCCAGAAGGCCGGTTGGGCCAGGATGTCGAGGAGTTCGGTCATTTCAGGCGCACCCGGTATTGCGTGAGCAAGGTGGCCACCAGCACCGACAACAGCGAGGCCGCCACGATCACGTCGGCGATGTAGGTCGGCACCCCCACCGCCCGGCTCATGCTGTCGGCGCCCACCTGCACGCCGGCGACGAAGATGCTGGCGGCCAGCACGCCCAGGGGGTGCAAGCCGGCCAGCATGGCGATCACGATGCCGCTGTAGCCATACCCCGGTGACATGTCCAGGGTCACGTAGCTGGTGCGGCCAGCCACCTCGATGGCCCCGGCCAGCCCCGCCAGGGCGCCCGACAGCACCGCCACCAGCAAGGCCGTGCGGCCGGTGGCCACGCCGGCAAAGGCGGCCGCGCGGGCATTGGCGCCGGTGGCACGGATGTCAAAGCCCAGCACGGTGAAGCGCATCAGCACCCAAAGACCCAGGCTCAGCGCAGCGGCCAGCAGCAGGCCGGTGTGGACGCGGGTGCCTTCGATCAGGCGCGAGAGCTCCAGCTCAGGCTGCAACGCCACGCTCTGAGGCCAGCCCAGGGCGGTCGGGTCTTTCATCGGGCCATCCAGGAGCGCCGACACACCGAGCAAGGCGATGAAGTTGAGCAAGAGCGTGGTGACGACCTCGTCCACGCCCAGGCGGCTTTTGAGCCATGCCGGCCCCAGCAGCAGCAGGGCGCCGGCTGCTGCTGCCGCCAGCAGCATGAGGGTGAACAGCAGGGGCAGGGGCAAGGTCCATCCGGCACTGTCGTGCACGCCGCCAACGGCCACGGCGGCGAGGGCCCCGGCATAGAGCTGGCCTTCGGCCCCGATGTTGAACAGCCGGGCCCGGAAGGCCACGGCGGCCGCCAGGCCGGTGAAGATCAGGGGGGTGGCGCGGGTCAGGGTCTCGCTCCAGGCAAAGAGCGAGCCGAAGCCCCCCTGCACCAGCAGGCCGTAGGTGCGGCCCACCGGGGCGCCGGCCCACAGCACCAGCAGGGCGCTGATCAGCAACGTGAAGACGATGGCACCCAGCGGGGCCATCACATGGGCCAGGTGGGAGGTCTGGTGGCGTTTCTCGAGTCTCATGGGGTGACGGAGGCTTCGGCGGCCTCGGCTTTGACAGGGCCACCGGCCATGGCCAGGCCGATGCTTTCACGGCTCCACTGGAGGGCAGGGCGGGCGGGGCTGAGATGGCCATGGTGCATCACGGCGATGCGGTCGCCCAGGGCCAGTACTTCGTCGAGGTCGTCCGAGATCAGCAGCACCGCGGCCCCCGCATCCCGGGCGGCCAGCAGTTGTTGCTGCACATAGGCCACGGCACCGATGTCCAGACCCCAGGTGGGCTGGTGGGCCACGATCAGGCTGGGGGCCTGGCCGACGGGCTGGCCGGGCAGGGGCAGCAGCGCCCGGCCGAGGATGAGCTTTTGCATGTTGCCGCCCGACAGGGCCCGGGCCGGGCTCAGGGCACCGGCGCCGCGCACGTCAAAGGTGTCGATCACCCGCTGGGCATGCTGCCTCGCGAGGCCGCGCCGCACCCAACCCCACCGCGAGAACACGGGGTCGCGCAGGCGTTCGGAGACCGCGTTTTCCCAGACGGGCAGGTCACCGACCACGCCCACGGCGTGACGGTCTTCGGGAATGCGCGCCACGCCCTGGTTGACCAGCCAGGCAGGCGAGGCCTGCAGCGGCTGGCCCTTGAGCAGCACCTCGCCCTGGGTGGCGCGGCGGCTGCCGCACAACAGCTCGGCCAGCGCCAATTGACCATTGCCGGACACGCCGGCAATCGCCACGATCTCGCCAGCCCGCAATTGCAGGTTGATCTCGCTGAGGCGCTCCCGTTGTCCCGCCGGCGTGCTGACCGAGCGCAGTTCGCAGGTCACTGGGCCGGTCGCCCCGGCAGGGCGTCGTTCGGGGGCCGAGACAGCATGGCCCACCATCCATTGCGCCAGCTGGGCCTGGCTGGTGCCGGCCGCCGGGGCCTCGGCCACCAGACGCCCGCCACGCAGCACCGCCACCCGGTGCGACACGCGCAACACCTCGCCCAGCTTGTGGCTGATGAAGATGACGGACAGGCCTTCGCGCACGAGTTGACCCAGGGTGTCGAAGAGGGCTTCGCTCTCTTGCGGGGTGAGCACCGCGGTGGGTTCGTCCAGGATCAGGATGCGGGCGCCGCGGTACAGGGCCTTGAGGATCTCCACCCGCTGGCGCTCGCCGACCGAGAGCTGGCCCACCCGGGCTTCGGGCTGCACGGAAAGGCCGAAACGCTGGCCGACTTCGAGCAGCCGTGCTCGGGCCTTGGCTCGGGCCGACCAGGGTTGCCACAGGGGCTCGGTGCCGAGGATCACGTTGTCCAGCACGCTGAGGTTGTCGGCCAATGTGAAATGCTGGTGCACCATGCCGATGCCGGCGGCCAGGGCTGCGGCCGGGTTGCCGGGCGCAAGCGCTTGGCCGTGCACGGTGATGTGACCGGCATCGGCGCGGTAGTGGCCGAAAAGGATGGACATCAGGGTCGATTTGCCGGCGCCGTTCTCGCCCAGCAGGGCCAGCACCTCGCCTGCATGCAGCTTCAGTGAGATGTCGTCGTTGGCCACCAACTGGCCAAAGCGCTTGGTGATGCCCTGCAATTGCAGGACCGGGGCTGTGCCGGGATGGTCAGTCATGGAGTTGCGCCAGAAAGGCCAGCAGGACCCGCGCCGAGTTGCTGGCGGCCAGTGTCATGAAGGTGTGCATTTCGTTCTCGCCCTCGCCACCCCCTGCCAGATCGCTGAGCGATCGGAAGGCGATGAACGGGATCCGGTTGCTGTAGGCGACCTGCGCGGTGGCCGCGCTTTCCATGTCGAGCACCTGGGCCTGGAAGGTGTTGAAGGCGTACTCGCGCCAGGCTGCGTTGTCGACAAAGGCAGCGCCCGAGACGCCGTTGCCGCCCACCACCACACGGGGTGTCTGACTCAGGCATTGTTGCCGGGCGTCACAGCGCGCCAGTGGGGTCTGGGCGATGCGCTCGGCTGTGGCCAACAGGTCTGCATCGACCTCGAACCAGGCCTTTCGCTCGGTGTGGGCCTGGCGGCTGGAGCGCACCTCGACCGAGCGCGGGATGAAGGGGCCGAAGCCGGGGCCGGCTAGGTCATCCATCCAGGGGGGCGGCTGGTATCTGCCGGGGGCCGTCTCACGGGCCAGCACCCCTTCCAGGTAGGGGGCCCAGCGTCGGGGCACGGCCACGTCGCCGATGTGCAGGGCAGGGTCGACCCCGCCCGCGATGCCGCTGAACACGATGCGCCTGAGCTTGAAATGATCGATGACGCGCTGGGTGTTCATGGCCGCGTTGGTCATGCTGATGCCGCTCAGGAAGAGCACCACCGGCTTGCCCTGCAAGCGACCGGTGTGGAACTCGACCCCGCCGATGCGGTGCGTCCGCGGCTGGCTGAGCTGGCCGCGCAGCAGCACGGCCTCGGGCTCGAAGGCCGAGACGATGGCGGTGCGCGGTGTCCGGTCCAGGCCTTGTCCCGCCTGCACCAGGCCTGACCAGGTCAGGCAGAGCGCCAGACAGATCGTCTGCCAGGTGCGCCGGGGCCGGGCCTGCCGCATCACTTGGCGCTGGATTTGGGCTGACTGTCGTCCACCTTGACGGTGAATTTGCCCGACAGGATCTCGGCCTCGCGCGCCTTGACCTTGCTCACGATGTCGGCCGGCACTTTCTTCTCGAAGGTGCCCAGGGGCGCCAATTCTGAGCCCTTGTGCTTCATCATCGAATAGGGGCCGTAGTCTTCGGCGGTGAACTTGCCTTCCTTGACCAGCTTGAGGGCGCGGTCGATGCTGGGCTCCATGTTCCAAAGCGCCGAGGCCACCACGGTGTCGGGGTACTTGTCCTGGGTGTTGATGACGTTGCCGATGGCGAGCTTGCCCTTTTCCTTGGCGGCATCGCTGACACCGAAGCGCTCGGCGTACAGGACATCGGCACCCTGGTCGATCATGGCGAAGGTGGCTTCCTTGGCCTTGGGTGGGTCAAACCAGCTGTTGATGAAGCTCACGCTGAATTCGACCTTGGGGTTCACTTCCTTGGCGCCGGCCATGAAGGCGTTCATGAGGCGGTTGACCTCCGGGATCGGGAAACCGCCGACCATGCCGATCTTGTTCGACTTGGTCATGCCGCCGGCCACCATCCCACTGAGGTAGGCCGGCTCCTGGATGTAGTTGTCGAACACGCTGAAGTTGGGGGCCTGGGGCTTGCCTGACGAGCCGAGCAGGAAAGAGGTCTTGGGCGAATCCTTGGCCACCTTGCGGGCGGCGGCCTCGACCCCGAACACCTCGCCGACGATCAACTGGTTGCCGGCTGCGATGTACTCGCGCATCACGCGCTCGTAGTCGGCATTGGCCACGTTCTCACTGGCCTTGTACTCAATCTCGCCACGGGCCTCGGCCGCCTTCAGGGCCTTGTGGATGCGGCTGACCCATTGCTGCTCGAACGGCACGGTGTAGATCGCCGCCACCTTGATCTTGGCCTGGGCCATCACGGGCAGCGAGACCGAGGCCGCGAGGGCGGTGGCAGCCACCATCAGGTGACGGCGGGACGGGGCGAAACGACGGGACATGAAGGCTCCTTTTGGCAAAGTTGGCGGGGGTTGCGAAATTGAGCGGGCC
>RXJO01000228.1:5478-9471 GCA_003987795.1 Curvibacter sp. | reverse complement strand
CACGGCCAACACGATGGCTTCGACTTCTTGGCCCTTCTTGTAGTTGCGGACAGCGGCTTCGCCAGCTTCGTTCCACGACAGGTCAGACAGGTGCACCAGGCCGTCGATGCCGGCAGCCAGACCCACGAACACGCCGAAGTCGGTGATCGACTTGATCGGGCCCTTCACGCGGTCGCCGCGCTTGGTGTTCTGAGCGAACTCTTGCCACGGGTTGGCCTTGCATTGCTTCATGCCCAGGCTGATGCGGCGCTTGTCTTCGTCGATTTCCAGAACCATGACTTCGACTTCGTCGCCCAGGGTGACCAGCTTGCTGGGGGCGATGTTCTTGTTGGTCCAGTCCATTTCGGAGACGTGCACCAGGCCTTCGATGCCAGGTTCCAGCTCAACGAATGCACCGTAGTCGGCGATGTTGGTGATCTTGCCGAACAGGCGGGTGCCTTGCGGGTAGCGACGGTTGACGCCCATCCAAGGATCGTCGCCCATTTGCTTGAGGCCCAGGGACACGCGGTTCTTTTCGGTGTCGAACTTGAGGATCTTGGCGGTGATCTCTTGACCGGCTTGCACCACTTCGCTCGGGTGGCGGACACGGCGCCAGGCCATGTCGGTGATGTGCAGCAGGCCGTCGATGCCGCCGAGGTCAACGAAGGCACCGTATTCGGTGATGTTCTTGACCACGCCGTTGACGATGGAGCCTTCCTTCAGGGTTTCCATCAGCTTGGCGCGCTCTTCGCCCATCGAGGCTTCGACCACGGCACGGCGCGACAGCACGACGTTGTTGCGCTTGCGGTCCAGCTTGATGACCTTGAATTCCAGGGTCTTGTTTTCGAAGGGCGACAGGTCCTTGATCGGACGGGTGTCGATCAGCGAACCCGGCAGGAAGGCGCGGATGCCGTTGACCAGGACGGTCAGACCGCCCTTGACCTTGCCGCTGGTGGTGCCGGTGACGAATTCGCCGGATTCCAGGGCCTTTTCCAGGGCCAGCCACGAGGCCAGACGCTTGGCCTTGTCGCGCGACAGGATGGTGTCGCCGTAGCCGTTTTCGATGGCGTCGATGGCCACCGACACGAAGTCACCCACTTGGACTTCGACTTCGCCCTTGTCGTTCTTGAACTCTTCCAGAGGCACGTAGGCTTCCGACTTGAGGCCAGCGTTCACGACCACGAAGCTGTGCTCGATGCGCACGACTTCGGCGGTGATGACTTCGCCTGCACGCATTTCAGAGCGTTGCAGAGATTCTTCAAAAAGGGCGGCAAAAGATTCAGACATGAAGTTTCCTAGTCCGCAAGCAGGAAATGCGAGGGCACCATTGCCATCGCTAGGGGCTGATTGCGGCGGTTTTTGCGGGCTGACCCGCGGGTTACGTTGACGAACCCCACCGCCTGTGCGCTGACGCGCGAAGGGGGCTGTGGGGGCCTTCACCGGCCGTGCTGTGTCGATGACAGTGACACGGCTCGGTGTTGCTCAGGTGGCGGCTGTGGGGCCGATGGCCTGGCGTTGCAGCCAGCCTTTCAACACCTGAGACACCGATTCTTCGATGGTCAACTCGGAGTTGTCGAGCAACTGCGCATCAGGCGCGGGCTTCAAAGGGGCGACAGCCCGGTTTTGATCCCGGGCGTCACGGGCTTCGAGGTCCGCGCGCAACTCGCTGAGGTTAGCAGAGATCCCTTTTGAAATCAATTGCTTGTAGCGGCGCTCGGCGCGACAGGCCGCGCTGGCCGTCATGTAGAGCTTGTAAGGGGCGTCCGGAAAGATCACCGTGCCCATGTCGCGGCCGTCGGCCACCAGGCCGGGCAGGGTGCGGAAACTGTGTTGCAGGTCCACCAGGGCCAGTCGCACGGTGGGCAGGGCCGAGACCTTGGAGGCGTTCATGCCGGCCTCTTCGGTGCGGATGGCCTCGGTCACATCGTCGCTGCCCAGCCACACCTTGCCATCGTCAAAACGCACCGGAAGGGTGCGCGCCAGATCGGCAATGGCCGTTTCGTGCTCTGCACTGATGCTCAGGCCAGCGCGAAGTGCGGCCAGGGCGGTGATCCGGTACATGGCCCCCGAATCCAGGAAGTGGTAGCCCAGGCGGGCGGCCACCGCCGCTGCCACGGTGCCCTTGCCCGAGGCCGTGGGGCCGTCGATGCAGATCACCGGAATGCGCTGGGCCGGGGTGCTGACCAGGCCGAACAAGGCTTCGAAATAGTCCGGGAAGGTCTTGGCGACGCACTTCGGGTCTTCGATGCGCACGCTCACGCCATCGGGATTGAAGGCCGCCAGCGAGAAGCACATGGCCACGCGGTGGTCGTCGTAGGTGTGGATGCTGGCGCTGCGCCATTGGCCGGCAGCCAGCGGATGCACGCGCAGCCAGTCAGGGCCTTCTTCGACCGTGGCGCCCAGCTTGCCCAGTTCGGTGGCCATGGCGGCGATGCGGTCGGTCTCCTTGACGCGCCAGCTGGCGATGTTGCGCAAGGTGGTCGGGCTGTCGGCGTACAAGGCCATCACGGCCAGCGTCATGGCCGCATCGGGGATGTGATTGCAGTCGAGATCGATGCCCTTCAGGGGCCAATGTTGACGCGAGATCTCAAGCCAGTTGGCCCCGCCGTCGACCTGCGCGCCCATGAGGCGAGCGGCTTCGACAAAACGGATGTCGCCCTGGATCGAGTCCAGTCCCACGCCCTGGATGCGCACCTTGCCGCCAGCCTGGTGGGGCTGGGCGAGGGCGCCCAAGGCCACGAAGTAGCTGGCCGAGGAGGCGTCTGCCTCGACGTGGATGTCGCCGGGCGACTGGTAGCGGCTGCCCGCAGGGATCGTGAAGCGGGCCCAGCCTTCGCGCTGCACCTGGATGCCGAAGCGCTGCAGCAGGTTGAGCGTGATCTCGATGTAGGGCTTGCTGATCAGCTCGCCCACGACCTCGATCACGATGTCTTGTGTGGCCGCCAGGGGCAGGGCCATCAGCAGGGCGGTGAGGAATTGGCTGGACACATCGCCACGCACCGGGATGGGCCGGTCGAGCTTGAGCTGGGGCGGGTGGATGTGCAGCGGCGGGTAGCCTTCGTTGCCGGTGTAGTCGATCTGGCAGCCGAGCTCGCGCAGGGCATCGACCAGATCGCCGATCGGGCGTTCGTGCATGCGTTTCACGCCGCTGAGCTCGAAATCGCCGCCCAGCAGGGCCAGCGCGGCCGTGAGCGGACGCATGGCCGTGCCGGCATTGCCCATGAAAAGCTTGGCCTGGCGTTGGCCCAGTTGCCCGCCCAGGCCGTCGATCTCGAGCACGCTGCCGTGTTGGCGCAGGCCGCAGCCCAGGGTGCGCAATGCGTCAAGCATCACCCGGGTGTCGTCCGAATCGAGCAGGTCGTGGATGCGCGTGGTGCCTGCGCTCAGGGCGGCCAGCAGCAACACACGGTTGGAAATGCTTTTCGAGCCGGGCAGGGTGACGGCGCCGCCGGCGCTGGCCAGCGGGGGCAGGTCGATGAATTCGGTGCTGAACATTATTTGGCGGTGCGGGGGGCTGCCAGGCGCCATTGGGCGCGGACCTGGCTGGCCCGATCGATGAGGGATTCCAGGGCGGGGCCCTGGCCGGCTTCAAGCTGGGCTTCGAACTCTGCCAGCGCGCCCTTGAAATGGCGGATCTGGGTCAGCAGTTCTTGTTGGTTGGACAGCAGGATGTCGCGCCAGACTTTGGGGTCGCTCGCGGCAATCCGGGTGAAATCGCGGAAGCCCGGGCCACCCAGGGCCAGAAAGTCTTCGCCGGTCGGCTGGTTGGCAATGCCATTGATGTAGGCAAAGGCCAGCAGGTGAGGCAGATGGCTGACCGCGGCGAAGGCCGCATCGTGTTGCTCGGGTGACATGTGGATCACCTGCGAGCCGATCGCCGTCCACACCGTTGCCGCCTTTTGCAGGTGGGCCGTCAATGTCTTTTCAAGCGGCGTGAGGATGACCTGCCGCCCCTTGTAAAGGTCGACATCGGCATGCTCGATCCCGGACACCTCTTTGCCCGCGATCGGGTGG
>RXJO01000228.1:0-5322 GCA_003987795.1 Curvibacter sp. | reverse complement strand
ACGATCACGATGTCGGCCCCGGCCACTGCCAGCAGTGCCGAGGGGGCCGCCAGGTCGATCACGCCCATCTGGCGCGCTTTTTCAGTGGTGGAGGGCGACTTGCTGTAGCCCACCACGCGCTTGACCAGGCCTGCCCGCTTGAGCGCCAGCGCAAACGAGCCGCCCATCAGGCCACAGCCGATCAGGCCGAGTTGTTCAAACATGACCTGCTCCGGTTGGGATTTTGTGCGTCATCAGGCCGCCCCGACGGGGTAGGAGCCCAGCACCTTGTAGAAGGCACACAGGCTGCTCAGCTCTTCAAGGGCCTTGGCCACATTGGGCTGCGAGGGGTGGCCGTCGAGGTCGATGTAGAAGTAGTACTCCCAGTGACCGGTGCGGGCGGGGCGCGATTCAAAGCGCGTCATCGAGACCCCATGGGTCTTCAGTGGCACCAGCAGATCATGGACGGCGCCCGGCCTGTTGGGCACGGAGACCACCAAGCTGGTGCAGTCGCGACCCGATGCCGGCGGTGTGGCCTGCGTCTGCGGCAGGGCGATCACGGCGAAGCGGGTGCGGTTGTAGGCCTCATCCTGGATGGCATGGGCCACGATGTGCAGGCCGAACAGGGTGGCGGCCCGTTCGCTGGCCAGACCGGCCCAGGCCGGGTTGGTGGCGGCCAGGCGGGCACCCTCGGCATTGCTGGACACCGGGCGGCGCTCGGCGTGCGGCAGGTGCTTGGACAGCCAGGCCTGGCACTGCGCCAGGGCCTGCGGGTGGGCCAGCACGGCCTCGATGCCATCGAGCGAGGCGCTCTGGCGCAGCAGGTTGTGTCGCACCAGCAGGCTCACCTCGCCGATCACATGCGTGGGCGTGTGCAGGAACAGGTCGAGCGAGCGGGTGACCACGCCCTCGACCGAGTTCTCGACCCCCACCACGCCGTATTGGGCACTGCCCGCGGCGGTGGCGTGGAACACCTCGTCAAAGTTGGCGCAGTACATCAGGTCGGCCGCGCCGCCGAAGAACTCGATCGCAGCCTGCTCGCAGAAGGTGCCTGCAGGGCCCAGCACGGCCACGCGCTGCGGTGATTCCAGGGCCAGGCAGGCCGACATGATCTCGCGCCAGATGGCGGCCACGTGCTCATCCTTGAGCGGGCCGGGGTTGGCGGTCTTGATCTTCTCGATCACCTGGGCCACGCGGTCGGGGCGGAAGAAAGGCGTGCCTTCACGCTTCTTGACCTCGCCCACCTGCTCGGCCACGTGGGCGCGCTGGTTGAGCAGGCTGAGCAGTTGCTGGTCGAGCGAGTCGATCTGGACGCGCAGCTCGCCCAGGGTGGGCAAGGGGGCGTTGGAGGGCTGGGTCATGGCAGTGTCTCTGGACTTGGGGCGCTCAGGCCTTGTTTTTTTCGAATTCGCGCAGGTAGTCGACCAGCGCCTGCACGCCGGCCAGCGGCATGGCGTTGTAGATGCTGGCCCGCATGCCGCCCACCGACTTGTGGCCCTTGAGCTGCAACAGCCCGCGGGCCTTGGCGCCCGCCAGGAAGTCGTCGTTCAGCGATTCGTCGCGCAGGCGGAAGGGCACGTTCATGCGCGAACGGCCTTCGGGGGACACCGGGTTGGTGTAGAGCTGCGACTGGTCGATGAAGCCATACAGCAGATCGGCCTTGGCCTTGTTGCGGGCCTCCATGGCGGCCACGCCGGTCAGCGAACCTTCGGTCTGGCGCTTGAGCCACTGGAAAGTCAGCCCGGCGATGTAGATGCCATAGGTGGGCGGGGTGTTGTACATCGACTGGTTGTCGGCCACCAGCTTGTAGTCGAAAGCGCTGGGGCAGGCCTTGAGCGCATGGCCCAGCAGGTCTTCTCGAACCACCACCAGGGTCAGGCCGGCGGGGCCGATGTTCTTCTGAGCGCCGCCGAAAGCCATGCCCACGCGGCTCCAGTCGACCGGGCGCGAGGCCACATGCGACGAGAAGTCGATCACCAGCGGTGCATCACAGCCCAGCGCCTTCAGATCGGGCAGCTCTTGAAACTCCACGCCATGGATGGTCTCGTTGCTGCACAGGTGCACATAGCGCGGTGCATTGCTGAGCTGCCAGCTGGCCGGTGCCGGCAGGCTGGTGTGGCCGTCGGCCTGGTTGGTGGCGGCAATGTGCACCTCGCAGTACTTGCGGGCTTCTTTCTGGCTTTTGTCGCTCCAGGAGCCGGTCACCACAAAATCAGCCGATTCGCCGCGCGACAGGTTCAGCGGCACGATCGCGTTCTCAGCCAGGCCACCGCCCTGCATGAACAGGATCTTGAAGTGGGCCGGCACCGCCAGCAGCTCGCGCAGGTCGGCTTCGGCCTGCTCGTAGATGCTGATGAACTCTTTGCCGCGGTGGCTCATCTCCATGACGCTCATGCCGCTGCCGTGCCAGTCGAGCATTTCGGCGGCAGCTTGCTGCAGCACCTCTTCGGGGATCGCGGCCGGGCCGGCCGAGAAGTTGTAGGGACGCGTCATGAACAGAACCTGTAACAAAAAGACCCGGGGCCCAGCGGGCCCCGGCGGGTGGGCAAGTCGGGGTGCTGGCGGATCAGGCCTCGCTGCTGGGCTCGGCGCCTGGATCGCCTTCTGAGCCTTCAGCACTGTCGGTGCCGTCGCCGGTCGGGGCGTTGGCATCGTTTTCGACAATGCGCTGCAGGCCAGAGAGGCGCGAGCCTTCGTCCAGTGCGATCAGGGTCACGCCTTGGGTGGCACGGCCCAGCTCGCGGATCTCACCCACACGGGTGCGCACCAGCACGCCCTTGTCGGTGATCAGCATGATCTCGTCGTCGGCGTGCACCAACGTGGCGGCCACCACCTTGCCGTTGCGCTCGCTCTGCTGAATCGCAATCATGCCCTTGGTACCACGGCCGTGGCGGGTGTACTCGGTGATCGAGGTGCGCTTGCCGTAGCCGTTTTCGGTGGCGGTGAGCACGCTCTGCTGCTCGTCCTCGGCCACCAGCATGGCGATCACGCGCTGGTGTTCTTCCAGCATCATGCCGCGCACGCCACGGGTCTGGCGGCCCATCTGACGCACATCGTTCTCGTCAAAGCGCACCGCCTTGCCGCCGTCGCTGAACAGCATCACGTCGTGCTTGCCATCGGTCAGCGCGGCGCCGATCAAAAAGTCGCCCTCGTCGAGGTTCACCGCAATGATGCCGCCCTTGCGCGGGTTGCTGAACTCATCCAGCGGGGTCTTCTTCACGGTGCCCATGCTGGTCGCCATGAAGATGAAGTGATCGGCCGGGAAGCTGCGGTTCTCGCCCGTCAGAGGCAGCACCACGTTGATCTTCTCGCCTTCGGCCAGCGGGAACATGTTGACGATGGGGCGGCCACGCGAGCCGCGCGAGCCGGCCGGCACCTCCCAGACCTTGAGCCAGTACATGCGGCCTCGGTTCGAGAAGCACAGGATGTAGTCGTGGGTGTTGGCGATGAAGAGCTGGTCGATCCAGTCGTCTTCCTTGGTGGCCGTGGCCTGCTTGCCGCGACCGCCACGCTTCTGGGCCCGGTACTCGGACAGGGGCTGGCTCTTGATGTAGCCGCTGTGGCTGAGCGTGACCACCATGTCGGTGGGCGTGATCAGGTCTTCGGTGCTGAGGTCTTGTGCGCTGTGTTCGATCTCGCTGCGGCGGGCGCCCAGCTTGGTCTGGCCGAACTCGGTCTTCACCACGCTCAGTTCGTCGCCGATGATGGTCGACACGCGCTCGGGCTTGGCCAGGATGTCGAGGAAATCGTCGATCTCGGCCATCACCTCTTTGTATTCGGCCACGATCTTGTCCTGCTCCAGACCGGTCAGGCGCTGCAGACGCATCTGCAGAATCTCTTGGGCCTGGGTTTCAGAGAGGCGGTACAGGCCATCGGCCTGCATGCCGAACTCGAGCTCCAGCCCGTCAGGCCGGTAGTCGTCGGCATTGACCACGCCGCCATCGGCGCGGGTGCGGGTCAGCATCTCGCGCACCAGCTTGCTGTCCCAGCTGCGCAGCATCAGCTCGGCCTTGGCCACCGGCGGGGTGGGGGCGTTGCGGATGATGGCGATGAAGTCGTCGATGTTGGCCAGCGCCACGGCCAGGCCTTCGAGCACGTGGCCACGTTCGCGGGCCTTGCGCAGGTTGAAGATGGTGCGGCGGGTCACCACTTCGCGGCGGTGTTGCAGGAAGACCTCGATCAGGTCTTTCAGGTTGCAGAGCTTGGGCTGGCCGTCGATCAGGGCCACCATGTTCATGCCGAAGGTGTCTTGCAGCTGAGTCTGCTTGTACAGGTTGTTCAGCACCACCTCGGGCACTTCGCCGCGCTTGAGCTCGATCACCAGGCGCATGCCCGACTTGTCGGATTCGTCCTGGATGTGGCTGATGCCTTCGATCTTCTTCTCGTGAACCAGCTCGGCCATGCGCTCTTGCAGGGTCTTCTTGTTCACCTGATAGGGCAGCTCGTCGACGATGATGGCCTGTCGCTGGCCGCGATCGATGTCTTCGAAGTGGCAGCGCGCGCGCATCACCACCTTGCCGCGCCCGGTGCGGTAGCCGTCCTTGACGCCGTTGATGCCGTAGATGATGCCGGCGGTAGGAAAGTCAGGGGCCGGGATGATCTCCATCAGATCGTCCACTGTGGCTTCGGGGTGCCGCAGCATGTGCAGGCAGGCATCCACCACCTCATTGAGGTTGTGCGGCGGGATGTTGGTGGCCATGCCCACCGCAATACCGGCCGAGCCGTTCACCAGCAGGTTGGGCAGGCGACTGGGCAGAACCAGGGGCTCTTTTTCGCTGCCGTCGTAGTTCGGGCCGAAATCGACGGTTTCCTTGTCGATGTCCGCCAGCATTTCATGCGCTATTTTGGCCAGGCGGATTTCGGTATACCGCATGGCTGCCGCGTTATCGCCGTCCACCGATCCGAAATTGCCCTGACCATCCACCAGCATGTGGCGCAGGGAGAAATCCTGGGCCATGCGCACAATGGTGTCGTAGACCGCGCTGTCACCGTGCGGGTGGTATTTACCGATCACGTCACCCACAATACGCGCCGACTTCTTGTAGGGGCGGTTCCAGTCGTTGTTCAACTCGTGCATGGCGTACAGCACGCGCCGGTGAACTGGCTTCAAGCCGTCTCGGGCATCGGGCAGCGCACGCCCCACGATCACGCTCATCGCGTAATCCAGGTAGCTGCGCCGCATTTCCTCTTCGAGACTGATGGGCAAAGTTTCTTTGGCGAACTGGGTCATGAGAGGTGGTGTTTGCGGCAGGAAAGGCTCATTTTACGGGCAACGCCCTGTCGCGAACTAGCAACAAACCGTGCATATTGCGCGCTTGTCCTGCATGGAGCTTGAGCCGGACC
>RXJO01000053.1 GCA_003987795.1 Curvibacter sp. | reverse complement strand
AGCCGCTCGACATCATTGGTGCCGCGGGGCGTGGCCAGCGGGGCCTCCCAGCGGATGCCGCCATTGGCAGGGTTCAGCCCGGCCAGGCGCCCCGACAGGCCCGCCACCAGGGTGTCATTGACCGGGATCAGCACGCCGGGCTGACGCAACACCAGCGGTTCACCCGGGCGCTGCTGGGTCCAGATCTTGCGGCCCGACTCGGCATCGAAGGCCGAGACCGAACGATCGGCTGCCAGCACGAACACCCGGCCACCGGCCACCAAGGGTGCGGTGAAGACCTGGGCCGGCAACTGACGCCGCCAGACCTCGCGGCCAGCCACGAAGCTGACCAGTTCATTGTTGCTGGTGACCACCGCCACCTGCTTGCCATCGCCGCCCACGCCGGCGGTGATGCCTGCCTTGGCATCAGCGCGCCAGAGTTCGCGCCCGCTGGCGGCATCAAAAGCAGTGACCTGCCCTGCCGACGAGGCCAGCGTCAACGTGGACCCCGTGACCTGGGCATCCAGGGGGAACTCGACCGGCCCCAGGCTGGCCGACCAGGCCGGCTTGACCCCCACCAGCGCCACCACGGGTGCCAGCTCGGCGGGCTTGTGCTTGGGCGAGCCGGAGCTGCATGCCGTCAGCACCAACAACGAGACGGCCGCCAGGGCCGCCATGAGGCTGCGTTCAACGACCGGTCGTGCCATGTGCTTCACTTCTTGTCCTCGGTTGGGGGGGTGGCCGGCTCGGCACCGGCTTGCGGATTGACGCCCAGTGCATTGAGCTTGGCCTCGATCAGGCGCCGGTACTCGGTGCGCTCGTCCAGCTTCTGGTAGGCCTTGCGGTATTCGGCGATGGCTTCGTCGCCCTTGCCTTGCAGGGCCAGCACGTCACCCTTGCGGTCGGCCGCAAGGCCTTCGAATTCAGCGGGGAAGGCATTGCCCAGCGTCTTGAGCGCTTCGTCGTAGGCCTTGGCGTCGAGCTGGATGGCCGCCAGACGGAGACGGGCCACCGCCTTCACGCCATCGTCACCAGAGCGTTCCAGCACCCAGTTGAGGGCAGCCTTGGCGGCATCGGCATTGCCCTTCTCAGCCAGGGCCTGGGCCGCCAGCAGACTGGCCTGGGCCGCATAGGCCGTGCGGCCGTACTTGCCCTGGATGTCTTCCTGCACGCGAGCCACCTTCTGCACGTCCTGCGCCTTGACCGCGCGCTCCATTTCGTCATAGAGCACGGCAGCCTGGGCGGCCTGGCTGCGTTGCCAATACTGGTAGCCGTTCCAGGCGGCAAAACCGCCGAAGATCACGATCAGGACCCAACTGATGGCATTGCCATAGCGGTTCCAGAAGTGCTTGAGCTGATCAATCTGTTCTTGTTCTTCGAGGTCGAGATGAGATGCCATGGCGTTCTGCTGTTAATTCTGGGATTGT
The DNA here is from genome assembly GCA_003987795.1 of Curvibacter sp. GTDB lineage: Bacteria > Pseudomonadota > Gammaproteobacteria > Burkholderiales > Burkholderiaceae_C > Curvibacter. Next base: position 8,011 of record RXJO01000053.1, on the reverse strand, counting down.
AGGGTGATCGCCCATTGGGGCAGATCGCCAAGGGCTCGGGCCTGCTGGGCACCCGCACCATCGCGCAGCGACTTGACGGTGACCTCGCCTCGGGCCAACTCGTCGCCGCCGAAGATGAGCGCATGTCGTGCACCACTGGCATCGGCCTTCTTGAACTGCGACTTCATGCTGCCCCAGGACTCCGCGGCGCCGGCATGCATCTGAACCGACACGCCCAAGGCACGCAGTTGCACCAGGGTCTTCAGGACGACAGGCAAGGCCGCCGCGTCAGGCACGATGGCATAGGCATCCGGGGCCGGGGCCTGAGCAGGCGCCTGCTCACGGAGGAGCTCGAGCACGCGCTCGACCCCCAGGGCCCATCCCACGGCCGGAGCCGCCTTGCCGCCGATCTGTTCGATCAGGTAGTCGTAGCGGCCACCGCCACAGATCGTGCCCTGCGAGCCCAGGCTCTCGGTGATGAACTCGAACACCGTGAGGTTGTAGTAGTCCATGCCGCGGACCAGGCGCGGGTTGATGGTGTAGGCCACGCCGCAGGCGTCCAGGATGCCACGCACCGTGTTGAAATGGGCGAGCGAAGCCTCACCCAGGAAATCGATCAGGCGGGGAGCCGATTCGACCACCTCACGCATGGCGGGGTTCTTGGTGTCCAGGATGCGCAGCGGATTGCTGTGCAGGCGGCGACGGGCATCTTCGTCCAGCAGGGCCTCGTGCTGCTCGAAGTGGGCAATCAGCGCGGCGCGGTGCGCCTTACGTTCTGCGGGCTGGCCCAGGCTGTTGAGCTCCAGGCGCACGTCCTTGAGACCCAGCTCCTGCCACAGGGCGTTGGCCAGCAGGATCAGTTCAGCGTCGACTTCGGCCCCCGGAAAACCCAGGGCTTCAGCACCGATCTGGTGGAACTGGCGGTAGCGGCCCCGCTGCGGGCGCTCATGCCGGAACATCGGACCCATGTAGTAGAGGCGCTTGCCGCCGTCGTAGAGCATCGAATGCTCGGCCACCGCACGGACCACGCCTGCGGTGTTTTCGGGGCGCAGGGTCAGGGCTTCGCCATTGAGCTTGTCCTCGAAGGAGTACATCTCCTTTTCGACGATGTCGGTCACCTCGCCCAGCCCGCGCACGAACAGGGGCGTGGGTTCGACGATGGGGGTACGGATGTTGCGGTAGGCATGGCGGGCCATCAGCTGGCGCACCTTGTCTTCCAACCACTCCCACTGAGCCGACTCGGGCGGCAGGATGTCGTTCATGCCTTTGACGGCGGAGAGCTTTTCGAATCGGGGCGCGGACGCCGCAGCCGAAGGGGCTGCCTGGGGTTTCTCGGACATAAGGATCAGATGGGCTCGGATTGCGGGGCAGAAGCCGTCGCTCCGAAGCGCTTTTCAATGTAGTTTTCGACGATCTGGTGGAACTCGGCAGCGATGTTGTCGCCGCGCAGCGTCAGGGCCTTCTCGCCGTCGATGAACACCGGGGCCGCCGGGGCCTCGCCGGTGCCCGGCAGACTGATGCCGATGTCGGCATGCTTGCTTTCGCCAGGGCCGTTGACGATGCAGCCCATGACCGCCACCTTGAGCTTTTCGACGCCTGGGTAGCGCGAGCGCCACACCGGCATCTGCGCGCGCAGGAAGTCATCGATCTGCTTGGCCAGTTCCTGGAAAGTGGTGCTGGTGGTGCGCCCGCAACCCGGGCAGGCCGTGACACTGGGCACGAACACGCGCAGGCCCAGCGCCTGCAGGATTTCCGAGGCGATGACCACCTCTTGCGTGCGCGCCTCACCGGGTTGAGGGGTCAGCGACACGCGGATCGTGTCGCCGATGCCTTCCTGCAGCAGGATGGAGAGCGCGGTGGCCGAGGCCACCGTGCCCTTGGTGCCCATGCCGGCCTCGGTGAGGCCGAGGTGCAGCGCATAGTCGGTGCGTCGGCCCAGTTCGCGGTAGACCGCGATCAGGTCCTGCACGCCGCTGACCTTGCACGACAGGATGATCTGGTGACCCGGCAGCCCCATTTCCTCGGCCCGTCGGGCAGAAGTGATGGCCGAGGAGATCAGCGCTTCGTACATGACCTGACGCGCATCCCAAGGCTGGGCGCGCTGGCTGTTCTCGTCCATCAGGCTGGCCAGCAGCTCCTGATCGAGGCTGCCCCAGTTCACCCCGATGCGGACCGGCTTGTTCCAGCGGATGGCGGCATCGATCATCTGACCGAACTGGCGATCGTGCTTGTCACCCTTGCCCACATTGCCCGGGTTGATGCGGTACTTGGACAGGGCCTCGGCACAGGCTGGGTACTCGGTCAGCAGGCGGTGGCCGTTGTAATGAAAGTCGCCGATCAAGGGGACGGAGATGCCCATGCGGTCGAGTTGCTCACGGATGTGAGGCACCGCAGCAGCCGCCTCGGGTGTGTTCACCGTGATGCGGACCATCTCGGACCCAGCCAGCGCCAACTCCTTGACCTGGATGGCGGTGCCGATCACATCGACCGTGTCGGTGTTGGTCATCGACTGGACCCGCACAGGCGCATCGCCCCCCACGGTGACGTGGTGGCTTCCCCAGGAGGTCACCGCCTGGCGCGAGCGGCGTGGCTTGGGCTGGGCCGTCGGAATCGGTTGCTGGCCCCACACCGGGCGATCGCTGTCGCTCATCACTTCACCTCGAAACGGGCCACGTTGTCACGCGCCAAAGATTGCAGATCAAATGCCTTGCCACGCACCTGGACCTGGGTGACATCCACCTTGCCGACGACGACAGCCAGCGGCGGAACGCCTCCAGCGGTGGCCGTTTCGCCGGCGCTCAGGGTCTTCTGGAAGGTGACCTGCCCATTGGCGTCGGTCACCTTGATCCAGGAACTGCCCGTCGCACTGAAACTGAGCACGGAGGTCGCCGCTGCTGCCGCGGCCGGCGCGGCAGCAGTGGCAGCGTTGGTCGTCGGTGCAGGCTGGACCGGCGCTGGCGTGGGGCTGGATGCCGATACCGGCACTGCAGCCGGTGCCGGTGCCGCGCTCTGAGCAGTCGCTGACGCCCCAGGTACCGGGGCCGGGGCTGGCGCGGCTGGGGCCGCCGCGGCGGCCACCGGTGTGGAGGGCGCAGCGGGGGCTGAAGCCGGTGCCGCAGCAGGTGCTTCGGGCACCTGGGCTTCGACGGGGGGTGGGGCCGGCTCCGGCTCTGGAGCCGCCTGGACCACAGCGCCCGGGCTGGTCATGGGGGTCGGCGATTCGGGAACGCTGGGGCTGAAGCGGGGCCAGAGGTAGATCGCCAGGGCACCGATGCACAGCAAAGGCACGGCCAGCAAGGTCGGACTGAAGCGGTGCTCCGACACCAGTCGGCTGCGCCGCTCGTTCTGCGCCCGGAAGGGTGCGTTGATGCCAGCGTCGTCGGGACTCAGGCGAGGGGCCTGCGTCTGCGGCAGCCGCTCCAGCACGGGGGCGGCATCGATGCGCAAGGTCCGGCAAACGCTCGAGGCCAGGGCACGGACGAACACGGCATCGGGAAGCTGGTCGTAGCGATCGGATTCGAGGGCCTCCAGCTTGCTCACAGGCACCTTCAGCGCCACCGCCAGAGCGGCCACGTGCATGCCAGCAGCCTCGCGGGCCTGGCGCAGCAGCGCACCGGCCGAGAGCGGCGGCACGCTTGCCACCGCCACGTCTTCCACCTCACTCATCAAACGCTCCCCGCTCGTAGGACGACAGCTCCCGAGCCTGGGGGAACCGCTTCTTCAGTTGATCGACCAGTTGCAACATCGCCACACGGTCACCCATGCGGTGCTCGACCCGGATACCGAGCCACAGTGACTCGGCGTTGGCGTACTCACTGTTGTTCAGGCGGCGGATGTAGAACTGGGCCCGAACCAGCTCACCGCGCTGAAACAGCAAGGCCGCCAGGTTGTAGCCCGTGATGGGGTTGCCGGCATCGAGCTCATAGGAGCGGGCCAGGCTGCGTTCCGCCTCACCCTTGCGTCCGGCGCGAGCTTGGCACAAGCCCTGGGCCATGTAGGTCTTGGCCTTCTCGCCGTAAAGAGGGCTTTGCAGGGCCTGATTGAACAGCTCATCGGCCTCGCTGTAACGCTTGCGCTGACACAGCAGCCAGCCATAGTTGTGCAGGATGTTGGGATCCCGCGGGCTGAGGGCCAAGGCCCGCTTGAATCCCTCCTCGGCCTGGCGCTCGTCATTGAGCCGCATGTAGATCAGGCCCCGCAGGTTGTAGGCCTCGGCAAAGCCGGGGTCGGCGGCCAGCACCTGGCGCACCTCATCGAGCGCCACGGTGGTCTTGCCCTGGTCGAAATAGTTCGAGGCCAGCTCCAGGCGGATGCGGGCCCTGCGCCGGGCCTCGCCTTCGTCGCTGGCCCCTCCGGGGGTTTCGGCGATGACCGGGTCATTGGAGGCGGTGGGCTGACTCGCACAACCGCCCAGTGCCCCCAGCAGAGCGCTGGCAGCCACGGCAATCGCGGCGGCATTCAGGACACTTCGCCAGATTTGGCGCATTGCCAGGGCAGTCCCCATCAAGCCTCCTTGTTGTTGGCCGTCAATTCGGTCACAGGTTTCAGAACGATGGTGCGCTGCTGAGCGATCCGCTCAGCCACCCGGGTGCGATCGCGGACATCACCGGCCAGTTGGCCGCATGCCGCATCGATGTCATCACCACGGGTCTTCCGCACGGTCGTCACGATACCAGCATCAAGCAGGATTTTCGCAAACGCCTGCACACGCTCGGTCGGCGAACGCAGCAGGCCGGAGGCCGGGAAGGGATTGAAAGGAATCAGGTTGAACTTGCACCACACGCCTTTGCCGCTGGCGTGCTGACGCACCAGCTCGATCAACTGGCGAGCATGCTCAGGGCTGTCATTGACACCGTCGAGCATGCAGTACTCGAAGGTAATGAAATCGCGCGGGGCAAATTCAAGGTATTGGTTGCAAGCCGCCATCAACTCGGCGATGGGGTACTTGCGGTTCAGCGGCACCAGGTTGTCACGCAAAGGATCGTTCGGCGCATGCAAGGACACGGCCAGGGCCACGGCGCAATCCTGGGAGAGACGCTCCATCATCGGCACCACACCCGAGGTCGACACGGTCACCCGGCGACGAGACAGCCCATAGCCATGGTCATCGAGCATGGTGCGCAAAGCGGGCACCAGAGCCGAATAGTTTTGCAACGGCTCACCCATGCCCATCATCACCACATTGGAGATGACTCGCTCGGAGGTCTGGAACTGGCGGCGCAGGGTGTGCTCGGCATACCAGAGCTGGGCGACGATCTCGCCGGTGCTGAGGTTGCGACTGAACCCTTGATGGCCGGTGGAGCAAAAACGACATCCCACGGCACAGCCGGCCTGGGACGACACGCACAGCGTGCCTCGATCGTCTTCGGGAATGAATACGGCCTCGACGGCATTGCCATCACCCACGTTGAACAACCACTTGATGGTGCCGTCGGCGGAGTCATGGCGGCTCAGGACGGACAGGCCTTCGACACGGGCGCGTCCCTTGAGCTTTTCGCGAAGCGACTTGGCCAGATCGGTCATCTGGTCGAAATCGGATTCGCCCCGCTGGTGGATCCAGCGGAAGAGCTGGGTGGCGCGGAAACGCTTCTCACCCAGCTGGTCGCAGAACGCAGCCAACCCCTCGAGGTCGAAATCAAGCAGATTGGCTGTCATTGCATGCGTGGCTCGCGAAAGATCAACGAGCGTAGATGTTCAGGCTGGGGAAGAAGAAAGCGATTTCGACGGCAGCGGTTTCAGCAGCGTCGGAACCGTGCACGGCGTTGGCGTCGATGCTGTCAGCGAAGTCAGCGCGGATGGTGCCGGCTTCAGCCTTCTTCGGGTCGGTGGCGCCCATCAGTTCGCGGTTCTTCAGGATGGCGTTTTCGCCTTCCAGAACTTGCACGTGCACAGGGCCGGAGACCATGAAGTCGACCAGATCCTTGAAGAAGGGGCGTGCGGCGTGCACAGCGTAGAACTGCTCGGCTTCAGCGCGCGACAGTTGCACCAGACGCGATGCGGCGATCTTCAGGCCGGCGGCTTCAAAGCGAGCCAGGATTTGGCCGATGACGTTCTTGGCGACGGCGTCAGGCTTGATGATGGAGAGAGTGCGTTCGATTGCCATGATTGATTCCTGAACTGAGTTTTTGTAATTTTTGCCACTTGGCAAAACCTCGGATTCTAACCCGGCTGTGCGGCAATGCCTTGACAGCCATGGGTGCTAGCAGGGTCAACGACCCCGACCGCCGCGCGGGCCACCGCGGCCAGCGGTCCCTGGACCACCGATCTGGCCGCCAGCTGGCCCGCCCCGGCGCGCCCCCGCCTTGCTCTGCCGGTTCTGGCGGGCACGCGAGAAACTGTCGGCACCGATGTACCCCACCGAGGTCTTCATCGGGTCGGGTTGCGCACCCGGCGCCGCGCGGCCGCTGCGCTCCGGACGGGGACGGCCGGCCGTCACCCCTGTGGTCAGCGGATCGGGCTGTCGAGGCCCTCCGCCGCGCTTGAAATCTGTGTTGCCGCGAGGGCCTGGGCCGGCCGCACGACGCTGCGGGCTGTTGTTGCCAGGACGCGGACCACGCGGCCCAGCCGTCTCGGCTCGACGCCCGCCCTCCTCGCCCCGCACGCCTGCAGCCTGCATGAGCGACCGGATGTCACGCTCGTCGAGCTCGACCCAGGCCCCACGCTTGAGACCGCGCGGCAGCACCATCGCACCGTAGCGGATGCGGATCAGTCGGCTGACCGCATGCCCCACCGCCTCGAACAGGCGACGGACTTCGCGGTTGCGGCCCTCGGAGATGGTGACGCGGTACCAGCAGTTGGAACCCTCACCCCCACCCTCCTCGATCGAGCCGAACTGGGCCGGCCCGTCATCGAGGTTCACACCAGCCAGCAGGCGCTCTTTCTCTTCCTTGCTGAGGGCCCCGAGCACGCGCACAGCGTATTCGCGCTCCAGACCGAAACGCGGGTGCATGAGCTGGTTGGCCAACTCACCCGAGCTGGTGAAGAGCAACAGACCTTCGGTGTTGAGGTCCAGGCGACCGACGGACTGCCACTTGCCTTGCTGCAGACGCGGCAGGCGCCGGAACACCGTGGGTCGGTTCTGCGGATCGTCATGGGTCACCACCTCGCCCACGGGCTTGTGGTAGGCGATGACGCGTGCCGGCGGCGGATCGATGCGGTAACGGATGGGCTTGCCGTTGACTTTCACCTGGTCGCCGTACTGCACGCGCTGCCCGATGTGGGCCGGCTCGTTGTTGACCGAAATACGCCCCTCCAGGATCAACTGCTCCATTTCGAGCCGCGATCCCAGCCCGGCCTGGGCCAGCACCTTGTGCAGTTTGGGGGTTTCGACCTGCGGGGCCAGAACTCGCTTGGGCGGCACCAGATCGGGCGCTTCTTCATCTGCGTCGAATTGACCGGAGACCACATCCTCGAAGCGGATGGCCGGCGCCGGTGCAGCCGGGGCCGACTTGTGGCCCGCCTGACCTCGGCGACTGCGGTCGGACTTGGGCTGCGCCGGAGCGGTCGACGGTGCGGCTTCGGTCTGCGGGGGTTCCGACGGGTCTGACGGGGAATTCACTTGATCATTCATGGGCTTGGCCTGTCCCGGGGACGGATGGAGAGTCACCCGCGAGTCCCGGGGGCTCGGAGGTGAGGGTAAAGGGGACTGCCGCTTCGGCGGTCGATGTGTTCAATTCAAAGGGAAGCTCGGGTTCAAGGGCGTTGAGCTCAGGTTCATCGAGGCCCGGTGCGGCTTGCAACTCCTGCAACAAACGCTCCTGCCGCTCCGGGTCGTCCAGCGATGGCAGCTGATCCAGCGAGGCCAGACCCAGGTCATCAAGAAACTGCCGGGTGGTGGCAAACAGGGCCGGCCGGCCGACGGTCTCGCGATGACCGATGACCTCCACCCAGCCCCGATCCTCCAGCTGCTTGATGACCAGCGAGTTGACCGTGACACCCCGGATGTCCTCGATGTCACCGCGCGTGACCGGCTGACGATAGGCGATGATGGCCAGCGTCTCCAGCGCCGCACGGGTGTAGCGCGGCGGCTTCT
>RXJO01000154.1 GCA_003987795.1 Curvibacter sp. | reverse complement strand
GCCCCGCCGCCGATGACAGCCAGGTCGTAGGTGCGTGGCTCGGCCAATCGCTCGATCAGCCGGGCTCGGTCAGTCGCTTGGGGCAGTGCAGTTTCGCTCATGATCTTGGGGCGGGCCGGTGCACCCTGTGCCACCGACGCCGCCATTGCTTCAGGGCCTCCCGGGTGCCCTGTTGGGATATCAAACCGGCGGGGCTGGAAGACCACCGCCGGAACCTGTTCGCTGCGCGGGTCTCAGCGAACCTTGCCGTCCTTCCAGGCCTGCAGCAGCTTGTCGTAGTTGATGGTCTCACCCTTGGGCTTTTCGTTGGCCAGCTTGGCCCACGGTGCACCCTTGTCGCTCAGCCACTTGGACGGATCGCTCTTGGGGTTCAGCTTGGGCGCGCAATGGCTCATGCCGGCGCGCTCCAGACGACCCATCACCTGATCCATTTCGTCGGCCAACGTGTCCATCGCGCCTTGCGGGGTCTTTTCACCCGTCACGGCCTGGGCCACGTTCTTCCACCACAGCTGAGCCAGCTTCGGGTAGTCGGGCACGTTGGTGCCGGTCGGCGTCCAGGCCACGCGGGCCGGGCTGCGGTAGAACTCGATCAGACCACCGTACTTGGCAGCGTTCTTGGTGAAGTACTCATGACGGATGTCGCTGTCGCGGATGAAGGTCAAACCCACCACCGACTTCTTGGCCGACACGGTCTTCGAGGTCACGAACTGGGCGTACAGCCAGGCAGCGGCCGTCTTGTTGGCGTCATGGCCTTTGAAGAACGTCCACGAGCCCACGTCCTGATAGCCGTTCTGCATGCCCTGCTTCCAGTACGGGCCGTTCGGGCCCGGGGCCATGCGCCACTTCGGCGTGCCATCGGCATTCACCACCGGCAGGCCAGCCTTGGTCATGTCGGCAGTGAAGGCGGTGTACCAGAAGATCTGCTGAGCGATCTGGCCTTGGGCGGGCACCGGACCGGCTTCGCCAAAGGTCATGCCCATGGCTTCCTTGGGCGCGTACTTCTTCATCCAGTCGACGTACTTGGTCAGCGCGTAGACGGCGGCCGGCGAGTTGGTGGCACCGCCGCGCGAAACCGAGGCGCCCACCGGGGTGCACTTGTCATCGGCCACGCGGATGCCCCACTCGTCCACCGGCATGCCGTTCGGAATGCCCTTGTCGGCTGTACCGGCCATCGACAGCCAGGCATCGGTGAAGCGCCAGCCCAGTGACGGGTCCTTCTTGCCGTAGTCCATGTGGCCATAGATCGGCTTGCCGTCGATGGTCTTCACGTCGTTGGTGAAGAACTCGGCGATGTCTTCGTAAGCGCTCCAGTTCTGCGGCACGCCCAGTTCATAGCCATACTTGGCCTTGAACTTGTCCTGCAGGTCCTTGCGGGCGAACAGGTCGGCACGGAACCAGTACAGGTTGGCAAACTGCTGGTCAGGCAGTTGGTACAGCTTGCCGTCCGGTGCGGTGGTGAAGCTGGTGCCGATGAAGTCCTTCAGATCCAGATCGGGGTTGGTGTATTCCTTGCCGTCACCCGACATGTAGTCGGTCAGCGACATGATCTTGCCGTAGCGGTAGTGCGTGCCGATCAGGTCCGAATCGCTGATCCAGCCGTCATAGATCGACTTGCCCGATTGCATCGAGGTCTGCAGCTTCTCAACCACGTCACCTTCCTGGATCAGGTCGTGCTTGACCTTGATGCCAGTGATCTCTTCAAAGGCCTTGGCCAGGGTCTTGGATTCGTACTCGTGGGTGGTGATGGTCTCGGACACCACCGAGATCTCCTTGACGCCCTTGGCCTGCAGCTTCTTGGCCGCATCCATGAACCACTTCATTTCAGCCAGTTGCTTGTCCTTGGACAGCGACGAGGGCTGGAACTCGGTGTCGACCCATTTCTTGGCTTCGGCTTCACCAGCCTGGGCATATTGGCCAGCCACCAACGCGGCAGCGATGGCCAGCGCTGTGTAACGCAGTTTCATGAGATGTCTCCTCAAGTACAAATCCCCGGCTTTTTGAAAAGGTGTCCGGCCCCGGGGAAAGGTCGAGCCGAATGCCTGTGATGAATCACGTTGGAAAACTCAGCCCTTGCGCATCACCAGGGCGAGCACGGCCATGGACAACACGAAGCTGATCCACACCGAAGGCTCCGCCTCCAGGTGCAGCCAGCCTTGCAATTTCTCGCTCAGGCCGACAAAGGCCAGGTTCACGTAGGCCGCCGACAGCAGCCCGATGAACAGGCGGTCACCCCGGGTGGTGCGCAAGGGCAGAAAGCCCTTGCGCTCCACCGTGGGAGAACGGATTTCCCACACCGTCATGCCAATCAGCATGAGCACGATGCAACTGAAGAACACGGCGACCGGCAAGGTCCAGGCCATCCACTCAAACATGCCAATCTCCTCAGACTCGACCCATCGCGAAACCCTTCGCGATGTAGTGACGAACAAACCAGATCACGATGGCGCCGGGCACGATGGTCAGCACGCCGGCTGCGGCCAGGGTGGCCCAGTCCATGCCCGAGGCAGAGACGGTACGCGTCATGGTGGCCACGATGGGTTTGGCGTTGACGCTGGTCAGCGTGCGCGCCAGCAGCAGCTCCACCCAGCTGAACATGAAGCAGAAGAAGGCCGCCACGCCCACCCCGGCCTTGATCAGCGGCAAGAAGATGGTCAGGAAGAAGCGCGGAAAGCCGTACCCATCGATGTAGGCGGTCTCGTCGATCTCGCGCGGGATGCCCCCCATGAAGCCTTCCAGGATCCAGACAGCCAGAGGCACGTTGAACAGCAAGTGGGCCAGTGCCACGGCGATGTGGGTGTCCATCAGGCCCACCGTGGTGTAGAGCTGGAAGAAGGGCAGCAGGAACACCGCAGGCGGGGTCATGCGGTTCGTCAGCAGCCAGAAGAACACATGCTTGTCACCCAGAAAGCGATAGCGCGAGAACGCATAAGCCGCCGGCAGGGCCACCGCCACCGAGATCACGGTGTTGATGGCCACATAGATCATCGAGTTGATGTAGCCCGAGTACCAGGATGCATCGGTGAAGATCAGACCATAGTTGGCCCAGGTGAAGTGGGCGGGGAAGAACGAGAAGCTCGACAGGATCTCCTCGTTCGTCTTGAAGCTCATGTTGATCATCCAGTAGATGGGCAACAGAGCGAACACGATGTACGCCAGCAAGAACAGCGAGCGCTTGTGAAAGCGGTTCTCATGCATGACCGGTCTCCTCCGGGTTCTGCGTGCCCACGCTTTGCATCCAGTTGTAGAGGATGAAGCAGAGCAACAAGATGATCAGGAAATAAATCAGCGAGAAAGCCGCGGCCGGGCCCAGGTCGAACTGGCCCACCGCCTTCTGCGTCAGGTACTGGCTCAGGAAGGTCGTGGCATTGCCGGGGCCGCCACCGGTCAGCACGAAGGGCTCGGTGTAGATCATGAAGCTGTCCATGAAGCGCAACAGCACCGCGATCATCAGCACGCCGCGCATCTTGGGCAGTTGGATGTAGCGGAACACCGCCAGCTTGCTGGCCCCGTCGATGCGGGCCGCCTGATAGTAGGCGTCCGGGATGCTGCGCAGGCCGGCATAGCCCAGCAAGGCCACCAGCGGCGTCCAATGCCAGACATCCATCACCAGCACCGTGATCCAGGCGTGGGTTGCATTGCCGGTGTAGCTGTATTCGAAACCCAACTGCTGCAACGTGTGCCCCAGCAGACCAATGTCATCACGGCAGTAGATCTGCCAGATGGTGCCCACCACGTTCCAGGGGATCAGCAAGGACAAGGCCACCACCACCAGCACGGCCGATGATTTCCAGCCCTGCGCGGGCATCGAAAGCGCCAGCAAGACGCCCAGAGGGAGCTCCACCAGCAGGACCGACAGCGAGAAGAGCAGTTGGCGCAGCAGTGCACCGTGCAGTTCTTCGTCACGCATCACGGCGGCAAACCATTCGGTGCCCACGAACACGCGGCGCTCGGGCGAGATGATGTCCTGTACCGAGTAATTGACCACCGTCATCAAGGGCAGGATGGCAGAGAACGCCACGCACAGGATGACGGGCAGGATCAGGAACCAGGCCTTCTGGTTCACGGGTTTGTTCACGGCGCTCATGACACCAGTTCCTCATTCACGTAAAAACAGGTGTGCTGGCCCAGCAACTGCAGCCATACCTCGTCCCCGGACGCCAGCTTCAGCCACTCCACACCCAAACGGGCCTTGAGCACCGTGCCCTGAACCTCGGCGCTCAACATCAGATGGGTTCCCACGTCCTGCACCTGACGCACCCGTGCTGGCACGGCCCCAGGGGTCCCAGCGCTGGCCAGGGTCAGGTACTCGGGCCGGATGCCCAATTTCAGCGCCCCATCCGGCAGGGCCTTGCCCGCCGGCAGAGGCAGGTGCCGTCCTGCCAGCTCCAGCTTGTCGCCGACCACATCAGCGGTCAGAAAGTTCATGCCGGGCGAGCCAATGAAGTGCCCAACGAAGGTGTGCTGCGGGCGCTCGAACAAGGCGTCTGCCGGTCCCACCTGCACGGCCCGGCCACGGGTCATCACCACCACCTGGTCGGCAAAGGTCAGGGCCTCCACCTGATCGTGGGTGACGTAGATCAGGGTCAGCTTGAGCTCGTGGTGGATCTGCTTAAGCTTGCGACGCAGCTGCCATTTCAGGTGCGGATCGATCACCGTCAGCGGCTCGTCGAACAGCACAGCCGACACGTCAGGCCGCACCAGGCCACGACCCAGGGAGATCTTCTGTTTGGCATCGGCGGCCAGGCCCGCCGCGCGCTGGTTGAGCTGGCCGCTCATGTCCAGCATCTCGGCAATCTCGCCCACGCGCTTTTTGATCTGTGCCTCGGGCACCTTGCGGTTGCGCAAGGGGAAGGCGAGGTTCTCAGCCACCGTCATGGTGTCGTAGATCACCGGGAACTGGAACACCTGCGCGATGTTGCGCTGCTGTGGGCTCAGGCGGGTCACGTCCTGGCCATCGAACAGCACCTTGCCATGCGAGGGCTGCAGCAGCCCCGACATGATGTTGAGCATCGTGGTCTTGCCACAGCCCGACGGCCCCAGCAGCGCATAGGCACCACCGTCGTCAAAAGTCATCTTCAGTGGCAGCAGCGCGTAGTCGCTGTCCTGCTGCGGGTTGGCGCGGTAGGCATGCGCCAGATCGAGTTCGATGCGAGCCATGCTCAATGTCCTCCTGCGCGTTCGGGGGCCAGCGCCAACTGACCGCTGCCATCAAAGACATAGGCCTGGGCCGGGCTCACGTACAAGGTGATCGGAGCCCCCAGCTCGAAGTAATGCACACCGGTCAGCTGAGCCACCAGTTCACCCACCAGCGTGTGCACGTGCACAAAGGTGTCAGAGCCCGAGATTTCGGCCAGTTCCACCGTGCCCGGCAGGCTCACATCCCCTGGCCGGCCATGCACCCGCATAGCGCTGGCTCGCAAGCCCACCGTCATCTGAGCAGATCCGCCCGAAGTCGGCAGGCTGAGGTTCAATTCAGGGCCGCCACGCAGACGCACCCCGCCCTCGCAGGCGTCGGCCTGCAGCAGGTTCATCGGCGGATCGCTGAAAGCACGCGCCACCCGCAGCGAGCGAGGACGATGGAACACCTCGGCTGTGGGGCCGTACTGCAGCAGTTCGCCCTCGTCCAGCACTGCGGTGTAACCGCCCAGCAGCAAGGCTTCGCCGGGCTCGGTGGTGGCATAGACCACCGTCGAATCACCACTGGCAAACAGCGAGGTCAACTCTTCGCGCAACTCCTCACGCAGCTTGTAATCCAGGTTCACCAGGGGTTCATCCAGCAGCATCAGCGGAGCCTGCTTGGCCAGCGCCCGGGCCAGTGCCACACGCTGCTGCTGCCCACCGGACAATTCGGCTGGCAGGCGCTCCAGAAACATCTCAATGTGCAGCTTGGCCGCCAACTCACGTACGCGCTGATCGACGTTGGGCGCCTTGCGCAACAACAAAGGCGACGCGATGTTGCGGGCCACCGTCATCGACGGGTAATTGATGAACTGCTGGTACACCATGGACACATCACGCTCGCGCACCGGGGTGCCCGTCACGTCCTTGCCGTCCACCAGCACCCGGCCCTGGCTGGGAACGTCCAGCCCCGCCATGATGCGCATCAGGCTGGTCTTGCCCGCCTGGGTCGCCCCCAGCAGCACCGTCACGGCGCCGCTTCGCAAGGCGAGATTCATGGGATGGAGCCAGGTCTCCGCCCCCACTTTCTTGCCAATGCCTTCCAATTCAAGCTGCATCACGCAACCTTTCCACTTGTTTGTCTCGGGTCCCACTGCCAGATGTTGCGCGCTGACATGGGCTTCGAATGTTCGCAACTTTTCGATTATTGTTCCTTTTTTTTCGTTTTTGATTCTGGTTTTCCCCTAACGCATTCCTTTTTTTTCCATTTAAAGTCGCTGGCTCGAACCCTGGCAGACTGCGAACCGTGAACTTCAACCCCAGACAACTCAAACTCATTGAAGTGGTCCGCGAGCGCGGCTCGGCCACGGTGGAAGAACTGGCCGAGCAGTTGTCGGTCACCCTGCAGACCGTCCGACGTGACGTGCAAAAGGTGGCGGAAAGCGGTGCCCTGCGGCGCTTCCATGGCGGCGTTCGCGTGCCCAGCTCGACCACCGAAAACATTGCCCACCCCCAGCGCCAAGGCCTGCATGCCGAGGGCAAGGCCCGCATCGCGCGCGCCGTGGCCCAGCAAGTACCCGATGACTGCTCGCTGATCCTCAACATCGGCACCACCACGGAGGCGATCGCCGAGGCCCTGTTGCAGCACCAGGGCCTGCGCGTGATCACGAACAACCTGAACGTGGCCACCATCCTGTGCCGCAACCCGAGCTTCGAGGTGATCGTGGCCGGGGGTGTGGTGCGCCCCCGCGACCGTGGCATCGTGGGCGAGGCAGCAGTCGATTTCATCCGGCAATTCAAGGTGGATCTGGCCATCATCGGTATCTCCGGCATCGAGTCGGACGGATCATTGCGTGACTACGATTACAGAGAGGTGAAAGTCGCCCAGACCATCATCGAACACGCGCGCGAAGTCTGGCTCGCAGCCGACGCCAGCAAGTTCAACCGCCCCGCCATGGTCGAGGCCGCCACCCTGTCGCAGATCGACCGACTGTTCACGGACGCCCAGCCCCCCGCCCCCTTCCCCCAACTGCTGGAGGACGCCGGCGTGCGCCTGGACGTCTGCCTGACCTGACCTGCCCCACCGGATCCACCGAATCCCCAGGACCCCGACATGACCTACCTCTTGGCCCTCGACCAGGGCACCTCCAGCTCCCGCAGCATTGTTTTCGACGCCCAAGGCCGTGTGGTGGCCCAGGCCCAGCAAGAGCTGCCCCAGATCTACCCCCAGCCCGGCTGGGTCGAGCACGACCCGATGCTGATCTGGCAGACCCAGCTCGACACCGCCCGGGCCGTGCTGCAGAAAGCCGGTCTCAAGGCCGCCGACATCCATGCCCTGGGCATCACCAACCAGCGCGAGACCACCGTGGTCTGGCACCGCCAGACCGGCCAGCCCATCCACAACGCCATCGTCTGGCAGGACCGCCGTGCAGAGCCGACCTGCGCGCAACTGCGCGAGCAAGGCCATGCGGACCTGATCCAACAACGCACCGGCTTGCTGGTGGACGCCTATTTCTCAGGCACCAAGCTGCAGTGGATCCTGAACAACGTGCCGGGCGCCCGGGCCCAGGCCGAAGCCGGTGAACTGGCCTTCGGCACCGTCGACAGCTGGCTGATGTGGCAGCTCACCGGCGGCGCAGTGCACGCCACCGACGTCAGCAATGCCTCGCGCACCATGCTGTTCAACATCCGCACCAACCAGTGGGACGACGACCTGCTGGCCCTGCTGGGCATCCCGCGCCGGATGCTGCCCGAGGTGCGCCCCTCCAGCGCCGACTTCGGCCAGGTGAGAGCCGAACTGCTGGGTCAGGCCGTCCGCATCAATGGCGTCGCGGGTGACCAGCAAAGTGCGCTGTTCGGCCAGGCCTGTTTCCGTCCGGGCATGGCCAAGAACACCTACGGCACCGGCTGCTTCATGCTCATGCACACCGGCGACAGGTTCCAGACCTCAGAGAACGGCCTGCTGACCACCAGCGCCGCTCAGAGCAGTGCCCGGGTCGAGTTCGCCATCGAGGGCAGCGTGTTCGTGGGCGGAGCCGTGGTGCAATGGCTGCGCGACGGACTCAACGCCATCCAATCCAGCAGCGAGGTTCAGAAGCTCGCCCAAAGCGTGCCCGATGCCGGCGGCGTGATGATGGTGCCCGCCTTCACCGGCCTGGGAGCCCCCTACTGGAACCCCGAGGCCAGAGGCACCATCACCGGCATCACCCGCGGCACCACCCTGTCCCACATCGCCCGGGCCGCACTGGAGAGCATTGCCTTCCAGAGCACGGCCCTGCTGGAGGCCATGAGCCGCGACGCCGTGGCCGCCGGTGGCAGTCCAGTCACCGAATTGCGCGTGGACGGTGGCGCCTGCGTCAACGACCTGCTGATGCAGATGCAGGCCGATCTGCTGGGCATCCCCGTGGTGAGGCCCGCCGTGATCGAGACCACCGCCCTGGGCGCGGCCTATCTGGCTGGCCTGGGCTCGGGGCTTTACGCCGGGCTGGACGAACTCAGCCAGCAGTGGCGCGCCGAACGCACTTTTGTGCCGCAAATGGCGCGCGACCAGGCCCGCGAACGCATCGCCCACTGGGAGCGGGCTGTGCGTCAGGCTACTGCCACCTGAAAAACACAGCAGCTCACCCATCCGCGGGCAGTGCGTTTGAAAAAGCGCCTAGACTTCGGCCCGTGAAATTTCCCCGTTACACCCCACCTTCTGGCGCCGGTGGCTTGTCCCGTCGGCAATGGCTGAAATGGAGCGCGGCGCCGGTGCTCGCCAGTGCCCTGCCCGGCTGCGCACCGCTGGGCCTGCGCCCCGGCAACGCCGGGCTGCGGCCCCAGCTGCGGCTATTGGGCGAAGAACGGCTGCCCTACCACCTGAAATTCAAAGACACCACGGTGGGAGGACTGTCTGGCCTCGACCGCGATCCGGTCAGTGGACATTGGTATGCCCTCAGCGACGACCGCTCCGACCGCAACCCGGCACGTTTCTACACTTTGGCCATGAAGGTGTCCGAGGCCGGCATCACCGGTCTGACCGTCCAGGACGTGACGCTGTTGCGCGATGCCCAGGGCCACCCCTATCCAAACCGCAAACAGTCGGATGCCAGCCGCCCCGATATCCCCGACCCCGAGTCGATCCGTTTCCGACCGGAAACCGGCACCCTGCTCTGGACCAGCGAAGGCGATGTGAACCGAGGCCTGCCGCCTGCGGTGCGTGAAATGGGCTTGGACGGACGCCTGCTGCGCGAATTCAGCCTGCCCGAGGTACTGAAGCTGGGGGCTGACGACATGCACGGCCCGCGCAACAACCTCACGTTTGAAGGACTGGCGCTGAGCCCCAGCGGCCGACACGCCTGGGTGTCGATGGAAGCCCAGCTGGCCCAGGATGGCCCACTGCCCA
>RXJO01000069.1:1165-9562 GCA_003987795.1 Curvibacter sp. | reverse complement strand
TCGAGCTCTTGATTGCCAAACGCGGTTCCAGGATCGATGCCCACCGCCTGATGCCCGTCCACCGGGCGTCTGCCGCCCAGACTCCTAGCGAGAGACGACTGAAGCCGAAGCCGAAGCCGTGGCCTGCGTCTGCTCAGGCGCATGACAAAGCGAGTCCCGCGGGGCGCCCCCATTTTTTTGAAAACAACGGCGGAACAAAAAGTCGCACCTTTCAGCCGACTCATTGACGGAGTTTGATCCTCACCGGCCCGAGTTGCAGGTCAGGCCAACGTTGAGGCAAGCGTTTCAATTCTTGGGCGTCGATATTCTGTTTCCATTCCGCCAGGCTGCCAGGGCCCGCTTCAAGATGCCCAAGAGCCTTCCATTCGCTGCCATCTCTCACGTAAGCTCTCGCATTGACCCCGTGGTCATGCTCCCAAAGCAGAACCATCTCCGATTGACCATCGCCGTCAAGGTCGACCTTCCAAAGCGCGCACCGATCAGCGTTGACCAGGCAAGAGCGCTCATCCCAGTCTGAGTTTTTGCTCGCAAGCCATTTCATGAAATCCTCATCGGGTTTCGTGCCATGCGGCAGTAGCGACACCTTGTTTTTCAGGGCATCCAACGCGTCTTGTTGACTCAGGTGCTCCGGCGGCGAGCTTGATGCTTTCAATGCAAGTGCCTTTTCGGCGAGAGTCGCGATCTGACGCGCGCGCGGCTCTTCAGACGGATTCTGCGCAAGGCTTTTCAAGGCATCCCGTCCATATTGACCGCTACTGAAGCGCAAGAAGTTCCAGTCAAATTGGGACGGATCGAGCTTGCCTGAATGCAGCCGCTCCAACTGGTCATTGACTGCAATTCTGCTGACATCCGCCACTGGGCTGATCAATGTTGTCACGATGACGATCAAGGCGATCGCAGCGGTGATATTGGTTGCGGGAAGCGATGCCATCCATCGCGAACGCTTGAACAATGACAGGGCGTAACCTGCCACATACACCGAGAAAAGAGTCGCTGCGACGCATGCCCAGATGCGTGATATTGACCAGCCATGCTGCAGGATACGTTGGGCCAAAGCCCAGTCTGCGAGCAGCGCCAACGGTATCAAGGTCAACCAAGCCCAAGACAGCACCAAGGCCAGCCAGTGGGGATAGGCAGGTCTTTCACATCCGTCTTGAAATGCCGCATTGGTGAAACAGGTGACCAACGCGCCGAACCACAGCAGATAGAAAGCTGTGTTGTGGGTTGCGAACAGCTTGTCAGTGCCAGTGAAGGGCAGCGCCAAGACCCATAGCAGCGCGAACGTCAGTGCCAGCGGCAGGAACCATGCGTTCACCGACAAACTGAATTGGCGGGATGCCTTCAAAAGCTCGGCTTTTCCGAGGGCCAGACCGATTGCCACGCCAAACCCTCCGGCGCTCAGCAAATACGCCACGGATCGCTGAGTCAAGAAATGGCGAAAACCATCCAATCCAATGCTTTCCAAAAGCCATGCACCGGCCCAGAGCAGCATCCAGAAAATAAGCGTGAGCGCAGCAGCAGCGGGCAGCAGGATCGCATTGCGCCACGAGTGTTCGAAAAGCCGCTGGTAGTCAAACCGCCTTCTTGACCCGTCATAGCCTGATGCGAGTGGAACCAACATGAATCCCATCACACCGGCTGCGAGCAGGTGATCCATCTGCACCGAACCAGAGACACCAGGGACCCAGGACTGGCCCGCATGAGCGCCCAATAACGTGAACACCCCACCGGTCATCAAGGCAAACGCCATGCGTTGAGAACGATTGGCCCACCCGCCTGCAGCCAAGTACCAGGCCACGGGCACGGACACAGTGAGGTAGAACGCAGCCCCCAACCAAGGTCCGGAGGTCCCCGGCCAAATACTGTGCTCAATCGCACGCTGCAGTGACCACAGCACGGCCCCCTGAAATAGGCCCACCAAGCCGTAGCCCCAAACCTTCAGGCCCCTCTGCGCTTCTTGTGGCATGACAGCGCCTTGTTGGTTCTCTGGCATCTTCTCTCCCGTTTTGGAGAGGATCTTATGTCAGTGACCTCTACACATCGCCCCTCAGCGTGCAATCCGAATCCAGGCTGCCACAGATGGCCTGAGCTGTGTTGCTCGCCAGATGAAGACACTGCAGCAGGCTGCCTTCGGTCTGCATCGGCTGAACCCACTGCCTCGAAACGGCTCCGAGGGCTGCCAAGCCGTGGATTCCAAGAGCCGCTCCCCAATGCCTCCCGCCCCCAGACACTCAACTTGACAAAAATTAACCGTCTGAAATACCCTGAAAAAAACACCATACAACAAACAGGGGAACACCATGAAGTACATCCGCTCTGCTGCGGGGGCAGCCTGCCTTTCTTTGTTTCTGGCGGGTTGCGGAGGGGGATCATCCGGGACGGTCGAGAACGACCCTTTGGCGCCGAGCCAGCTGAGTGCCGCAGTCGTCGAGGGGTTTGATACCCAGGACGGATTGGTCCAGGTCGACGCGGGTGGCACCCAGCAAGTGGGCGCGGGCGAAGCCTCCACCATCGACATCTGGGGCTTGAACCTCAGGCTGGGCCTGAGCGTCACGCTGGGCTCCAGCCCTTGCCTGGTCCATGACCTGATGTCTTTTGATGACCTCGAAGAAGACAGCGATGTCGTGCAGATCAGTGCCGATTGTCCGGCCCAGGCTCAGGGCAGCACGGTTCTGACGGTCTCGGACAAGGGCACGCCGATCTATCAGGCGCCGGTGCGGGTCACGGCGGTCAGCACGCGGGCAGCGCGCAATGCCTTGCTTGACACCCTACGCCCGAAGTTCACCAGCCTGCCGGTGGCCAGCCGGGTGTTGTCGCGTGAGCAGATCCGTGCGGCCTTGGTGGCCAGCCCCGGCGTGGTCACGGGCCAGATCACGGCGGATGCCCCGACCATCGACCCGGCATCGGGCGGTCTGATCTACTCGGCCTTGCGAAACTTCAATGTGCGTGGCGTGGTGGTTCAGTTGCTGGACGTCGACAATGCCAACGCGGTGATGGCCACGACGGTGACCGACGCCAATGGCCTCTACACCTTCAGCGGTGTGGCCGCCGGAAAGAATGTGGGGGTGCAGGTGAGCGCCCAGGTGTCCATGACCCGAGGCGCAACGGCCACGACGGGGCCGCAGTACAACTTCATGCTGCGCGACAACACGGCTTCGGGCACTGTCAAGCCTCTGTACACGCTGTCGTCCCCCACGGTGCAAACGGTGGCGGCCGGGAATGTGGTGTCGCTCAATGCGGCGCTGGGGTTTGACGGCAATGGCAATGTCACCGGTGCCCGGCAGTCTGCACCGTTCTCCATCCTCGATGTGGTTTACAACGCGGCCACGATGATTGCGGCCACCAACCCCAATGTGAGCCTGCCAGATCTGAACATCTACTGGAGCCCCAACAACGCACCGCAGCGCGGCGATCTTGCGCAGGGCCAGATCGGCACCTCGCACTTCAACTCCAATGGCGATTACCCGGGCGTCTATATCCTGGGCAAGGCGAATGTCGATACCGACGAGTTTGACCAGGGTGTCGTCGGGCATGAGTTCGGGCATTACCTGCAATATGCGGCGTCGTACTCCGACAACCCCGGCGGCAGCCATTCGTCGAAAGACTTCAAGGATGCTTCTCTGGCCTACGGCGAGGGATTTGGAACAGCCATCGGCGGCTTGCTGGCCAAATCCAAGTATTACTCTGACTCCAGTGGGCCCAATCAGTCGAGCGGATTCTCGACGGACATCTCCCTGCCGCTGGCGACAGGCGCTGGCAAGACGGTGGGTTTTTATGCTGAAAACGCCATCGCCTATGTGCTGTACACCTTGGGCACGCAATACGGATTCAACACCTTCTGGAACGCCACGACGGCCCTCGCCAATGGTCACCCGTCTGCCACCATCTTCAGCTTCTTGAACGGGTTCGTCAGTCAGAATCCGAGTTTGAGCGGCGCCGTCCAGGCCTTGGCCGCGAGCCAGAACATCCGCACGCTGGATGCCCTGGGGCGCCTGCCCTCAGGTGACACGGGCGATGCGGCGGTCGCCAGCGCGGCCAATGGGGGGGCCGCAGATCTGGAGACCCTGTACCTGCCACTGACCCCCAATGTCAGCAACGGATCCAAGGGAGTGAACCTGACGCCGTCCGCCCCCAGCTTCTGCCTCAACAACAACCTCGCGGGCGCCAAGGATTCGAATGGCCTCGGCATGAGCAAGCGCTTCACCTTCACGGCGGTGCAAACCGGGCCTCTCGGGGTGCGGATGGTCGATGCCCTGGGCAACGCGGTGGCCGGCGGGCTGGTCTTCGCCAATGCCCGTGGCAGCGATGGCAAGTCGGTGTCCATCTACGGGTGGAATGAGGACATCGGCCAATTCAGCGTGAATGCAGGCACCACCTACACGCTGAAGGTCAACCTGACCAACCCCGCCACGCTGACGGGTGGCAATCAGTGCGGGCTCACCGTTTCACTGTGGACGCCTGCGTCTTGATGAAGACAGCGTCTCGTCCGCCGACGGGGTGGCTGGCCGCGCTGGTGCTCAGCGCCCTTTGCCCCCTCGCCACCGCAACGCCCCCACGGGCTGCGGAGAATGAGGCCACCCGGGCCTGCCCGGCGCTGGCCCCGACCTTGGCGCAAGCACGGGCGGGGCGTCTGCTGAAGGTTCGGCCTGAGAAGGAGGTCAGGGGGGATCCAGCCTGGCTGCGCATCGACCACTTCGCCGATGGCAAGCAAGGCTCGGGCATCCCGGTGATGAGTCGCTTCGAGGCCATCGACGGAGGCGGGGCCACGAAACAATGGAAGCTGACACTGGCCTTGGGCCCGGTCGAGCAGACGCCTTCGCTCGTCACGCTCTATGGCATTGACGGCTTGCAGCTCGCGCCGCGTGACCAGCACCGTTTCTGGCGCCTGAGCCCCGGCGGGATGAGTCTGTTGAGTGTCACTGTTCGGCCGCAGCCCGGCGGGATCGGGGGCATTGTGATCGCCACCTGCCAGGCCGGGCGCATGTCGATCCTGAGCACGACCGTGCCTGAAGGCGCCTTGCGTCAAGAAGCCGCCTCAGGCCGCCTGGACCACAATGCTGCCAACCAGCCGATCGTGGACATGCGAGCCCCTTTGGTCAGCCCCAAGCCCTGAACTGGCAGCGCCTGTCGTGGCCGCACCGAGGGCGCGGCCAGCAGGGCCATCAGCCCAAGGGTTTCCAGGGGGCCACATCGCGCTCGGGGTAGTCCCGGGGCGGGGGCAGCGCTGCCTGGCGCTGGGCCTGTCGTTTGATCTGGCGCCGGGAGGGCGGTGCTTCGTCGCGAGCTTGCCGTGTTTGCATGTCCCTCAGACTAACTTCTGGCTGGGCGCCGGTCCAGGCCCTGATTTGGGGCGTGGCGCTGACGCATCACTGCGGATGCTGACATGCGCTTGTCAGGGTTCCGGCGTCATGATGGGCGGTTACGGGCTCCATCAAGCGACCACGATCGCATCCTGGTGGTTGGCGATGTGGAAGGTGTGGGCCAGGCCGTAGTCGGCACGGCTCAGGGCGCCGTAGGCAAAGTGGGGCTGCAGCGGACCGGTGTGAGCCTGAAAACGGGCAATGGCCGCGCGCAGGCGTTGGGCGCCGGGCTTCCAGGCGTCTTGCTGGGTGAGGGCCGGAGCGCCGGGAATGGGCTCGGTCAGGCCATGGCTCATCCGGCCGCGCCACTTGAAGAATGAGAAGGCCAGCGAGCCCGCGGTCTGCTGGAACAAGACGCTCTTGGGCTCAGGAAAGCCGTCCAGGCTGAACTCGATGCTCTGGGCCAGGTGCTCGAAGACGGCCAGCATCTTCCAGTCGGTGCCGCTGCGCACGCTGCCGGCCTGCTCCACCTGGTCGAGCCAGCGCAGGGCATCGTCCAGCGATTGAACCTGGGTGATCGGGGTGCTGGCCATGGTCATTCCTGGTAAGGCGCCCAATGAAAGGGCCAAGAAGTGTCTGCGTTGCATGGCGCAGATGCTAGCGCCCATCGCCTTGCTTGACGCACCTCAAGCCGCAGATCAGCAGGGGTTCGGGCTTCAATAGACAAATACCTGACAAAACAAAGGGGTGCCTGCGCCCATGAGCCGATAGCGACTGCTGCAATGCACCAAGAAAGAGCATTGGCAGGCACTGGTTTGTGGCACATTCAAGTGTCAAGTCTTCACACTGACTGTTACCGATTGCTGCCATGTTCCTCACACACCTCTCCATTGGAAAGCGCCTGTCGCTGGTTTTGGGCCTGATTCTGGCCTTGTCGCTGCTGAGCAGTCTGCTGGCGGTCTTCAAGCTCAAAGAGATGGGCGAGGTGGCAGAGTCGATGCTGGCCATCAACCTCAAGACCGAGCGGGCCACCTCGGATTGGCTGCGCCACACCACGGCGGGCATCCAGCGTGCGGCGGCCATTGCCAAGAGCGGCGATGCGGCCCTGATCGAGTACTTTGCGCCCGCCACGGCCGAATCGATCCGTTTGACGAACGGCTTACAGAAAGAAGTTGAAGCCCAGATGACGTCGCCCGACGACAAGCAGCTGATCGAGAAGGTGGCCCAGCTGCGCAAGACCTATCTGAGCGCTCGCGAAGAGGTGAGCAAGCACAAGAAGTCGGGCGATGCCGATGCAGCGGCACGTGCCTTCACCGAGGTGTTCGAGCCGACCTCGCGCCAGTACCTGGCCTCGGTGCAGGAGGTGGCCGACCGCCAGCGCAAGCGCCTGGATGAAGCGGCCCAGCGCAGTGAAGCCCTGCGCACGCAGACCAGCACGCTGCTGATGCTGTGCACGGCGCTGGGGCTGGTGCTGGGCGTGGCACTGGCCTGGGCGCTGGCCCGCAGCATCACAGGCCCGCTGCGCAAGGCCCAGGCCATCGCCCACCAGATTGCCGAGATGGACCTGAGCGGCCGCCCCCAGGCCAGCTACAGCAGCGACGAGACCGGCGAATTGCTGCAGGCGGTCGATCGCATGCGCTCGGCGTTGCAGCAGGCGCTGCGTGAGGTGCACGGGGTGGTCAACAGCATTTCGACCGCCAGCAGCGAAATCGCCTCAGGCAACCAGGATCTGAGCGCACGCACCGAGCAGACGGCCAGCAACCTGCAGCAGACAGCCAGCGCCATGGAGCAGCTCACCAGCACCGTGCACCAGAGCGCGGCCGCCGCATCGCAGGCGGCCAACCTGGCAGGCTCGGCGGCCCAGGTGGCCCAGCGTGGCGGCCAGGTGGTGTCCGAGGTGGTGCGCACCATGGACCAGATCAATGGCAGCTCAAAGAAGATTGCCGACATCATCGGCGTGATCGACGGCATTGCGTTCCAGACCAACATCCTGGCCCTGAATGCGGCTGTCGAAGCCGCCCGCGCCGGCGAACAAGGCCGGGGTTTTGCGGTGGTGGCCGGCGAGGTGCGATCGCTGGCTCAGCGCTCGGCCCAGGCGGCCCGCGAGATCAAATCGCTGATCGGCTCCAGCGTCGAGAACGTGGAGGCGGGCTCCCGCCAGGTGGGCGATGCGGGCCAGACCATGAACGACATCGTGAGCAGCATCGAACGCGTGACCATGATGATGCGTGACATCACCACCACCACCGCCGAACAGAGCCAGGGCATCGACCAGGTGAACACGGCCGTGTCGCAGCTCGACCAGATGACGCAGCAAAATGCGGCCTTGGTCGAGCAGTCGACCGCGGCGGCCCACAGCCTCAGCGAGCAAGCCCAGCGCCTGAACCAGGTGGTGGGCCGGTTCCGGCTCGATGCCTCGGGCAGTCCGTCAGCGTTGCTGAACTGATCTCGGCCGGCCCGCTCTCGGCTGGCCCGCCTCAGGCCCCGACGGCCTCGATCCGGTTGCGCCCCGCGTCCTTGGCCCGGTACAGCCCCTTGTCGGCCCGCTGGATCAGGGCCGCCAGGGTTTCATGGTGGCCAGGCACCGAGCTGGCCACCCCGATGCTGACGTGGCAGACCGGTCTGTCCGGCTGCGCCACCGTGCCGTTGCGGATGCGCTCGGCCACCTGCTTCGCGTCGTCAGACGGGGTGCCGGGCAGCACCACCACGAACTCGTCGCCGCCATAGCGGGCCAGCAAGGCCGGACGCCGCAGCACCCCCTGAACGCGGTCTGCAAAGTCTTTCAGCACCAGGTCGCCCACATGGTGGCCCTGCAGGTCATTGATCTGCTTGAAGTGGTCGAGGTCCAACAGCAGCACCGACAACACCTGAGCACGCCGCTGACAGCCTGCGAGGGCGCTGCCGCCGAGCTGGAACAGGGCACGGCGGTTCAAGGTGCCGGTCAGGCTGTCGCGCATGGCCATGTCCTCCAGCATCAGCCGGATGTTCTCGTGGGTCATCAAAATGGCACAGACGGGGATCAGCACATCGGCCGATGAAAAGCCCACCGCATAGATCACCTGCAGGAGCTCGATCGAATCGACGCCGTCACTCTCGG
>RXJO01000069.1:940-1072 GCA_003987795.1 Curvibacter sp. | reverse complement strand
TCACCCAGGCATGGTAGGCATACAAGGCCACCAGAACGCTTCTGGCAAAGATGCGCCGGTGAATCGGCCCCTCGTCATAGAAGGCAAAGACCACCATGGCACCGGCGCTCACGGCCACCAGCCACAGCAGAA
>RXJO01000069.1:0-890 GCA_003987795.1 Curvibacter sp. | reverse complement strand
GCAAGGGGCGATCGAAGAACTCGCAGGTGCCCGCCAAAAACAGGGCAGCCGTGAGGATCAGGCACACGTTCTGCGCGCCGATGGCCACCGCATCGGAGGTGAAATTGCGCAGCAGGATGCGGGTCAGGGTACCCAGCCCGGCCACCAGGGTGGCAGCCGCCCAGAAGTTCAAGCCCTTGATGGACGCGGTGCGATCCCGGCCGATGAAGCCCAGGATCAGGCCCATCATGCAACTCATGACGCCGGCATAGGCAATCACCGTGGGCAGATCGAAGCGGATCAAGGGGTTTTCGGGTGCGGGAAGAACATCGGCCAAATGTAGCGTTTGCTTACAAGTTTGCTTGCAAATTGGCCAACAGGACCGACAGTCTGTGGCGCCCAGCGCGAAATCGGGGCCAGACCCTCCAAATGAGGGATTGACGGGGGAATGGGCGGTGTAGATGGCGTGGAGGCCGACCGCAAAGAAAAAATCCCCAAGGCTTGAGGCCTTGAGGATGAACGATCAACAGGGTTGACCGGGAGACAAGGCTCGATGGTACTACCTAGGGAAAACCCGCGCAAGCCCCCCCCTTGATCGCGCCTGCCAGGGCCACCCTGGTGCCGGCACCAGGAATCGGGTGGGCGGGTCGGAGGGGCGGACCTTGAGGCTATACTCCGCACCCCGCCGGGCCCCTGCCGGCCCGCCCCACCCGTGCGGCCTGCCGTGCCCGGGGCAGCGGCAAGCCAGGGTGCAGCCCCTGACGACGGCCAGGACAGGCCGATGTCGACCGCCCTACCCGACCCAACACCCGACCACCCCATCCCTCGCGCCGCGCGACGGCGCGCCTCCTGCGAAGCTATTGACCGCCATGGACATCATCGTCAACGAAGAACTGCTGGCCTACATCGAC
>RXJO01000566.1 GCA_003987795.1 Curvibacter sp. | reverse complement strand
GCAGCATGATCCCCTTGGGCAGCTGCACCATGAAGCTCAACGCCACCAGCGAGATGATCCCCATCACCTGGCCCGAGTTCGCCAACCTGCACCCCTTCGCCCCCGCCGACCAGTTGCAGGGCTACCAAGAGCTCGACGAGCAATTGCGCCAATGGCTGTGCCAGGCCACCGGCTATGCCGGCATCAGCCTGCAGCCCAATGCCGGCAGCCAGGGCGAGTACGCCGGTCTGCTGGTCATCAAGGCCTGGCACGCTTCGCGCGGTGACAACCACCGCAACATCTGCCTGATCCCCTCCTCGGCTCACGGTACCAATCCGGCCAGCGCCCAGATGGTGGGCCTGCAGGTGGTGGTCACCGCCTGTGACGCCAACGGCAACGTCGACCTGGCCGACCTGCGCGCCAAGTGCGAGCAGTACAGCGACCGCCTGGCCGCCGTGATGATCACCTACCCCAGCACCCATGGCGTGTTCGAGACCAGCGTCAAAGAACTGTGCGCTCTGGTTCACCAGCATGGCGGCCGCGTGTATGTGGACGGTGCCAACATGAACGCCCTGGTCGGCGTGGCCGCGCCCGGCGAGTTCGGCGGCGACGTGAGTCACCTGAACCTGCACAAGACCTTCTGCATCCCGCACGGCGGTGGCGGCCCCGGCGTCGGCCCGGTTTGCGTGGTCGAAGACCTGGTGCCCTTCCTGCCGGGTCATGCCACGGCCGGCCTGGCGGTCAACGGCGTGGGCGCCATCAGCGCTGCCCCGTTGGGCAATGCCGCCGTGCTGCCGATCAGCTGGATGTACTGCCGCATGATGGGGGCCGAAGGCCTGCAGGCGGCCACCGAGGCCGCCATCCTGTCGGCCAACTACATCAGCGCCCGCCTGAAGGACCACTACCCCACGCTGTACGCGAGCGAGAATGGTCACGTGGCGCATGAGTGCATCCTGGACCTGCGCCCTCTGAAGGACGCCACCGGCGTGGCCGCAGAAGACGTGGCCAAGCGCCTGATCGACTACGGTTTCCACGCGCCGACGCTGAGCTTCCCGGTGCCCGGCACCCTGATGGTCGAGCCCACCGAAAGCGAAACCCGCGACGAACTGGACCGCTTCATCGACGCGATGATCGCCATCCGCGAAGAGATCCGCCAGATCGAGAACGGCACCTGGCCCCAGGACGACAACCCCCTGAAGAACGCCCCCCACACCGCCGCCAGCCTGATGGCTGCCGACTGGGCCCACCCCTACTCGCGCGAAGTGGCCGCCTACCCGGTGGCCAGCCTGCGACAGACCAAGTACTGGTCACCGGTGGGCCGGGTGGACAACGTTTGGGGCGACCGCAACCTGTTCTGCAGCTGCGTACCGGTGAGCGAATACGCGGCCTGAGGCAGAGGGTTTGATCGACCGAGACCCAGCTCAGTCTGGGTCGGGTATGTCGTAGATCAGCATGTCAATGGAGCCGTCTTCATGCTCGAAGACCTCCAGCGCCCGGTTGACCAGGTCTTCAAGTTCGGCCACCTGGTTCAGGGCCATCAGGAAAAGAGCGTGCTGGCGCAAAAGATCGAGGGTGTACACAGATCCCAGGCACACCAGACCCGCATGGATAGGCTGCCTGGCGTGCTCCCCGGAGCGGCGACCTGGCCCCCACCGCGAAAGTCTATGGCGTTGTGGGTCACCAACGTCCAGTCGCCTGCCACCAAGTGTTCAATGAGTTTCCAGTCCTTGGTGCCACTGAGGCCTCGATCGCGCACGCAGCTGGATTCGGGATACCCTGCTTGAACAGCGCGTTGAACCAGTTCAGGCGACAGACACTCGTCGATCAGGAAGCGTATCTTCATGCGGCCCGGGAGTGCCGGACAAGCCGCGTGATGCGAAGCTCCGGCGAAAGACTCAAAGCGGCCAGCCGGCGCGGTCGACCTCTGCGAGGGTGCACGAGGGCAAAAACCTGGGCTGATTCGATGTGAGATTCGCTCAGAAATGGGTAGGAGTCCTGAAGTCGATCCAGCCCGATGCCCGATGCCAGCGAGCCCAGCACCACCTCACAGGGCACGCGGGTTCCGGCAAAGACGGGAATGCCTCCCAGGATCTCCGGGTCTGTGACCACCAGAGCATCGGCCTGCTCCACCTGCTTCACGCGATACCGGGCTTGCTCAAGAAAAGGCAGCACATCCACCTCCACAAAACTGCGCTCCACTTTCCAACTGATGGCGTCAAGTTGCGTCAAAGTAAGCAGGGCGTCTTTCATCGGCAAATGATCAATGCGCGCACTGAGTTCGTCCAGCACCTGCCGCCGAGCCCGAGCCATGAGCAGATCCTCGGTCTCGAAATAGAACTTGGCAAACCCAGCCCCCAGGCGAGTGAACAGTCGGGTGCTGCCTCGCTGTTGAAAAACGCTGTCCGGCAGTAAACGTTCATCCACCATCCGGTGCATCTGCCGGTCCGACAGGCCTGCGATGAATGCGGCCTCTGCGCTGGGAATGAACAATGGTGTGGGCATATAAACCTCCGACTTATCGGAAGCATATAAAACACCACCGCGACACACCGACATGGGTGTGCGCCACCACCTCCCCCCAGTCATTACACTTGGGCCTCAATTCCGACCGCCCATGACATCACCCGCCTTCTACTCCCAGGATTTGACCGATCCGGCATCTGGCTCGCCGAGCGACGGTGCCGACGTGCTGCGTCGGCTGGTGGCCGAGCTGCAAAGCCAGAACGAGATCCTGCGGTACAGCCAGGCGAACGCCGAGAGTGCGTCAGAGCGCTTCGAGACGCTGTTCTCCAGCGTGCCGCTGCCCTTGATGGTGATCGATGAGCACGACATCGTGGCCCAGGCCAACTCCATGGCGCACCGGCGCTTCCAGCCGACCGAAGCCGATCGACCGCTGGTCTCGCTGATGCCTTTTGTCAGCGAGGCTCATGTCGGCAAGGTGCAGCAGGCCCTGGCCCTGGCCCAGAGCGAAGGCCAAGCCGAGGCCACCGAGGTGGTGTTCGCCATCGGTGACAGCGGCCAGCTGACAGGCGACCTGCACGTGCGCCGGCTCGAGACCCATCAAGATGGCGCCCCTCCCCTGGTGCAGTACATCTGCGCCGTGATCGACCAGGGCCCCTTGCTGGCCGAACGCCGCGCCTTGCAGGAAAGCGCCGCAGCCCTGCAGGAGCGCAATGAGCAATTGCACGCCAGCGAGCGACGGCTGGAGGCCATCATCAATTCGGCCCTGGACGCCATCGTGTGCGTGGACAAGGACCAGCGCATCACCGTGTTCAACCCCACGGCGGCGGCGCTGTTCCAGTGCCCGGCCAGCGATGCCCTGGGCAGTCCGCTCGAACGCTTTCTGCCCAATGCCGCCGAGGCCCTGTCCTTCACCCAGACCGCCAGCCAGGCCCTGCTCGGCGACCTGACGGCCCGCACCGCGGGGGGCAAGGAGCTGTCGGTCGAGGTCAGCGTGTCGGTGGAACGCCATGCCGAAGGCGAGACCATCACAGTGTTTGCGCGCGATCTGACCGCCCGCAAGCGCGCCGAAGCCCACCGTGCCGAACTGGAAGTGCAACTGCGCGAATCACAGAAGATGCAGGCCGTGGGTACCATGGCCGGCGGCATCGCGCACGACTTCAACAACATCCTGGGCGCCATCCTGGGCAACGTCGAGTTGGCCAGGGCCGACCTGAGCCCGGAGTCGCCAGCCCTGGTCAGCCTCAATGAGATCGACAAGGCTGGACGACGTGCCCGCGAACTGGTGCGCCAGATCCTGACCTTCAGCCGCAACGAGGCGCCACAGCGCAGCCCCCTGGCCCTCGAGGAGGTCGTGCACGAGACCGAGCGCCTGCTGCACGTCACCCTGCCGCCCGGCATCACGCTGCACCTGGACCTGGCCCCCCACACCCCCAGGGTGCTGGCCGATGCCACCCAGGTCGAGCAAGCCCTGCTCAACCTCTGCACCAACGCCATCCACGCCATGGAACCCGGCCCAGGCCAGGTGACCATCCGGCTGGCCCCATTGATGCCCGATGCGCGGCTGCGTGAACGGTTGCGACTGCCGCCCGGCCCCTACCTCTGTCTCAGTGTGCACGACAGCGGACAAGGCATGGACGCCGCCACCCTGCAACGCATCTTCGAACCCTTCTTCACCACCAAACCCGTGGGTCAAGGCACGGGCCTGGGGCTGGCCGTGGTCCATGGCGTGATGCGCACCCACGAAGGTGCGGTGGATGTGCAAAGCAAGCCCGGCCAGGGCAGCACTTTTTCGCTTTACTTTCCGGCCCTGCGCGGGGCCGAAGCCATCAACCCCTTCCATGACACCCACCCCGCCAACCCGCACGCGGCCGCGCCTGCACCCGGTGAGCAGGGCCCTGCCGCCAGGGCCGCGGTCCCGGTCCCGGCACCCGAGGGGCAGGGCCAGCGCGTCATGTACGTTGACGACGACACGGCGCTGGTGTTTCTGGTGGAACGCCTGCTGCGCCGCCGTGGCTACCGTGTCAGCACCTACACCGACCCCCAGGAGGCCGCGGCCGTGCTGCGCGCCGACCCGCAGGCCTGTGACCTACTGGTGACCGACTACAACATGCCCGGCTATTCGGGGGTCGACCTGCTGCGCGAGGTGCGCAGCATTCGACCCGACCTGCCGGTGGCCCTGGCCTCGGGGTATGTGACCGCCGAGATCGAGCGCAGCGCGCTCGCCGAGGGCGCACGCGCCCTGATCCACAAACCCAACGATGTCGAAGAGCTGTGTGCCACCGTGCAGCGCCTGCTGAGCTGAGGCCGAACCGGCCACCGCGCCCCCTCCCTGATTTTCCATGCCGACCTTCCATGTCCGAGCTGCCGACGGCAGCCTGCAAGCCCCTGCCCCGCCCCGCGGCACACCGCCGCCTGAAGCCCGCCCCGCCCTGACCGGGCGTGCCGCACGTCGCGAGCGTGCTGCCCAGGCCGCCGCCGCTCGTCCCATTCCACCCGCGGTGGTTGCGCCCGCCACCCTCTACCTGGGCCGCGGCAATGTCCAGGCCAGCCGCACGCTGCACAGCCCGGCAGGGCCCATCACCTGTCTGTACGAGGACGCCAGCGTGCTGGCCTTCGACAAACCCGCCGGCATGCACTCGGTGCCTGGCAAGGGGGAGGACAAACAGGATTGCCTGTCCGCACGGGTCCAGGCTTTGTACCCCGAGGCCCGCGTGGTGCACCGGCTCGACCTGGACACCTCCGGCATCATCGTGATGGCCCGCGGTGCTGAAGCCCAGCGCCGCATCAACCGCAGCTTCGAGCAGCGCGAAGTCGACAAGCGTTATGTGGCCGTGGTGCAAGGCTGCCTCCGTGCTCCCGAGGGGGATTGGGGGCTGATCGATCTCCCCATCGCGCTGGACTGGGTCAACCGACCGTTGCACATCGTCGATGCCGCCACCGGCCGGCCCAGCCAGACCCATTGGCATTTGCTCAGCGTTGACGCCGTGGCCGACACTTCGCGCGTGCTGCTCGAGCCCTTCACCGGGCGATCGCACCAGTTGCGCGTGCACCTGCAGGCGCTGGGCCACCCGATGCTGGGCGACCGCCTTTACGGCGGCCCCATCGCGACGCTCCGGGCACCGCGCCTGCTGCTGCACGCGACCCAGATCCGCCTGCCCCACCCGGACAGCGGCGCGCCGCTGTTCATCGAAAGCCCTGTCCCTTTCTGAGCCCGCCCCATGTCCCGCATTGCCGTCGACCTCGCCAAAGCCACCCGTCTGCTCAACCACGGCCCCACCGTCCTGGTGTCCAGCGCCCATGGGGAACGCCACAACGTGATGGCGGCCGCCTGGTCCATGCCGCTGGATTTCGACCCCCCCAAGGTGGCGGTGGTGATCGACAAAGCCACCCTCACGCGTGAACTGGTCGAGGCCTCGGGCGAGTTCGTGCTCAACATCCCGCCTGTGGCGCTGGCCCAGGCCACCCTGGGCCTGGGGCGCGAAAGCGGCCACGAGCATCCCGACAAACTGGTGCGCCACGGCATCCGACTGGAGCCGGCCAGCCGCGTCCAGGCTCAGCTGGTGCAGGGCTGCATTGCTTGGCTCGAGTGCCGCGTGCTGCCCACCAGCGCGGCCGTCGCAGGCCCACATGACCTGTTCCTGGCCGAGGTGCTGGCCGCCTGGGCCGATGACCGGGTGTTTAGTGACGGGCACTGGCATTTTGAAGCTGCGCCGGACGAACTGCGCAGCCTGCACTATGTCGCCGGCGGTCACTTCTACGGGATAGGCCAAGCCTTGGAGCTGCCTCTCTGACGCGCCGACCGGGCTATGTGTTGGTTCGGAACAACCCTGTCAACACCGTCGGTCGCATCGCGCTAGCATGGCGGCATGACCACCTCCTTGTACATTCTCACCGGCGCCTCGCGCGGCATGGGCTTGGCCTTGGCTGAGCAACTGCTGCAAGCAGGCAACACCTTGCTGACCCTTCAGCGCAATCCGCACCCTGACCTGCCAGCCCTGGCCGAGGCACGAGGAGCCCGGCTGCTGAGCTGGTCCATCGACCTGGCCGACAGCACCGGAGCGGCCCACGAACTGGGCCTGTGGCTGCGCACCCAGGACCCGGCCAGCTACCAACGGGCCGTGCTGATCAACAACGCCGGGGTGATCCCGCCGATCGCGCCGCTGTCAGACAGTGACCCGGCCCTGGTGGCGGCGGCACTGCGCATCGGTCTGGAGGCGCCCATGCTGCTGTGTGCCGCGTTTCTGAACGGCACGGCGGATTGGACCGGCCCTCGCCAGGTGCTGAACATCTCTTCGGGCCTGGGCCGCCGGCCCATGGCTTCGCAAGCGCCCTACTGCGCCGCCAAGGCGGGCATGGACCACTTCACGCGCTGCCTGGCGCTTGACGAGGCCTTGAAGCCCAACGGTGCCAAGGTCTGCTCGCTGGCGCCAGGCGTGATCGACACCGACATGCAGGTTCAATTGCGCAGCGCGCCGGTCGAGGCCTTCCCCGATCAGGGCAACTTCGCAGCCCTCAAGGACAAGGGGCAACTCACCTCGCCCCAAGAAGCCGCAGCCCGGCTGCTGACCTACCTGCAGCGGCCCGACTTCGGCAGCCAGCCGGTGGCCGACGTGCGCGACGCCTGAAGGGCGCTCTCAGAAGCTGAGCCGCAAGCCCAAGCGCAGGGTGCGCGGCTCCAGGGGATGGATCAGGCGGCCGTCAATGGCCGAGCCGCTGCCGCAGCCACCGATCCCGGACAGCGCTTCGCGCTGGCTGCAGGCGCCGCCCCAGTACTCGATGTCATTGGCACGCCGGTCAAACAGGTTGAGCACATCGAGTGTGGCCTGCCACCGGTTCGAGCCTGACTGGAAGCGGTAGCCCAGCTTCAGGCTGCCCCACCAATACCCGCGGGATGGTTGGCGACCGGTCTCCTCCAGGTCGTAGGCCCCGAGGTAGCGCAGACGCAGGCCACCAAACCAGGGACCGCCGCGGTCCCAGGCCAGACCGGTCGAGACGGTCAGCGGCACCGCGTTGGGCACGTGGCTGCCGCCGTTGACGGCCTGCACGAAGCGCGCTTTGGACCAGGCGAGGTTGCCATCCCACGTCAGGCCGGGCGCCACCTGGACGTCCTGGGCCCACTCCAGCCCCCAGCGCCTCGAAGCCCCCCGTGGCTCGGTGACCCCCTCATCCCCCACGAACACCAACTCGGACGCGAGTTGCATCTGCCAGACACTGAGGCGGGTCTGCCAAGCTGGCAAGGGCTGGGCACGCAAGCCGATCTCCTGTCCCCGGGCCTTGACCAGCAAAGGCACCGGCGTGACCGCGCTGCCATCCAATGGGCTGACGCGGCTGGTGGCCCCTCGGGCATCGTTGCTGTGAAAGCCCTGGCCGGCGTTGACAAAGAATTCGGTGCTGCCGAGCGCTGCGAACGGCCCCAGCACCAGCCCCAGGCGCGGGCTGAGCTGGCGCGCCGAGACATCGCCCCCATTGTCGGCATTGAAAGCCCCGGCCAAAGGCGTGACACGCGCCTGGAGATGATCCTGGCGCAGGCCCAGGCTGGTGCGCAGCCAGTCCGTCCAGACGGTCCTGGCCTCCAGCGACAGACCGATGGCGGTCTCGAGGATGCGGTCCTGCCGCACGACCTCGGTGCGCTGGCGTTTCACGGTGCTGAACAGGCCCACATTGCTGATGCGATCCTGCCGCCACAGCGTACCCAGCGTGAGTTCGGTGGCCCCGAGGCCCTCACCCAGGAACCAGCTCTGCTGCCAGCCCCCGCCCCACAGAACACGTTGATCGGCCTGTTCGTGCTGATCGCCCGACAGACCGCTGACAAAGCCCGAAGGGGTCGAGAACAGATTCAGTCCGTAGTCGATCACATAGGCGTGGGCGCGACGGGCGCCATGGTCGGTGCTGTCAGCCCATTGTGCCGACAGGCTGTAACGGTGGGTCCGTCCGCCATCGCCCGGCGACAACACGCCATAGCGGCCGATCTCGCCCGACACGATGGCCCGTTCCGGCACGTGCTCGGTGGCGTTCCAATCGGCCTGATACAGCAAGCCGCTGATCGAGTAGCCACGGGCCTCCGTGCCCGACGAGAGCTTCAACACCGCGTTCTGTTTGCCCAGGCGTTCGGGCTGCTGCCAGGGGCCGTTGTTGTGGGTCAGCTCCAGGGCCATCAGAAGCGACTTGTCGTCGAACAAACGGCTGTCCGCCAGCAGACTGCGTCGGTACCCGCCGGGGCCCAGGCCGAGTTCGACGAAGGGGGCCGGCAATTGCCGCATGTAGTCAATCCGGGCGCTGCCCGCCACGGCGAAATCAGCGTCTTCTGCGTGGTACACCCCCTTGCGATACTGGAGGCTGCTGACCAGTTCGGGGATCAGGAAGTTCAGGTCCATGTAGCCCTGACCATGGGCATGCGACACCAGGTTGACGGGCATGCCCATCAAGGAGGTGGCGAAGTCACTGCCGTGGTCGAGGTTGAAGCCTCTGAGAAAGTACTGATTGGCCTTGCCATCGCCCGAGTGCTGGGTGACGACCAGACCGGGCACCGACTCCATCAGGTCTGCAGGGCGCAGCAAGGGCCGACGGGCCAGCCGTTGGGCCGTGACACGGCCTTCGCTGGCGCTGTCGGCCTCTCCCGGGGCCACGGCATCGCCGGCAGAGACCCGGATTTCCGCCAGTTGCGGCAGCGCGGGCTGGGCCCATGTGCCAGGGGCCGCAAGGCAGCTGAGCAGGGGAAGGATCTGCCATGGGCGGCTCATCGGCCGCGAGGGACCCGCCAGGACGGGGTCAGGATGTGAGAACAATGAAATCTCCGGTTGGTCTGCAGAGGCGGCACCTCGTCCAGACGAACCGGAAAAGCCCACGGGCACCCGAGCACGGGCGGCCAGGCACACAGATGCCAGGGCCCCCGAGGGGTGTCCGACAGAACCCTTCCCTCACCCCGAGGACTGGTACCACGCGTGGATCAGGCCGGTCTTCTGGCTCGCCTTCATCCTTCACCGGGCCTTCCCATGCACCTTGGTGCACAGTGGCGTGATCCAGCGTCGTCTGGCTTACAGCAGCGGGGGCTGCGCCGGAATGGTTGATCGCGTCAACGTCACCGGCTTCCCGTTTAACCCGCGTCGACAACGACG
>RXJO01000597.1 GCA_003987795.1 Curvibacter sp. | reverse complement strand
GCTCGTGGGGCTTGAGCATGGCGGCATTCTTGTTGCCCAGCGCGAATTCGATGCAGCGGTACTGGTAGCTCTGGAAGCCGCTGGAGCTCACCAGATACGGGCGGATGGCGCTGTACTCGGGTGGTGTCATGGTGGCCAGCACGTCCCAGGCGTGCACCAACTGCTCCATGATCTTGCTGACGCGCGCCAGCATCTTGAACGCGGTCTGCAGGTCGTCGGCCGCAATGTGGCGGATGGCGGCCCCCAGTTCGTGCAGCATCAGCTTCATCCAGAGCTCGCTGGTCTGGTGCTGCACGATGAACAGCATTTCGTTGTGATCGGGTGAGCGCGGATGTTGCGCCGTCAGGATGCTGTCGAGTTGCAGGTAGTCGCCGTAGCTCATCGACTGGCTGAAGTCGAGCTGGGCGCGTTCTTCCTTCACGATCTGCTCGGTGGCGTGGGCTGCCGTCGCGGGCTGTTCCGGCTGGGTTGAGGTGTTGTGATAGGGGCACATGGTGGGGGTCCTTCTGTTGTTGGAGGGGGTGGGTCAGGTCAGTCGTCGCAGCACGGCCCGGACGGGGGAGGCGTCGGCGCTGATCAGCTTCAGGGGCAGGGCGATCAGTTCGTAGTCGCCCTCTGGCACGTCATCGAGCACCAGGTTCTCGAGCACGCGCAGGCCGCGCCGCCGGATCACCTGGTGGCTGTCCAGCGTCTTGCTGTCGGCCGGGTCGATGCTGGCGCTGTCGATGCCGACCAGGCACATGCCCAGGTCGGCCAGTCGCTCCAGCGTCTCGGGCGCGAAGGCGGGCAGGTCAGGGTCCCATTCGGTGGGCGCCTGGTGGTAGCAGCGCACCAGCACTCGGGGCGGCAAGGCCTGCTCGGCCGGCAGGGCGTGGCTCAGGTCGGACCAGCGCAGCAAGGGGCCGCACCCGATCGCGTGGATCACCCGGCAGGGCCCCAGAAAGGGTGCCAGTGGCAGCAGCCCGACCGGGCTGCCGCCGGCTTCGTAATGCAGCGGCGCGTCGGCATGCGCACCCACATGGGGCGACAGGCTGAGGGTGGCGACGTTCACCGGACAGCCCGGGCCCAGGGTGGCGGCCCAGTGCTGCTGGTAGGGCGCGTCACCCGGAAACACCGGGGCGCCCGCGTGGATGGGGGGGGAGATATCCCAGATCTGTTGCATGGGCGCTGACGTTACTGGCGCCAGAATTTCGTGGTGTCGCTTATTTCTGACAGCTGATGCATTTTCTGGAAGGGCTAGAATAAGAATAGTTTTCATTCAGAAGGCGACCGTGCCGATGTCCAATCCCCCCGTGGTCAACGCCCCCGTCCAGGAGATGGGCGTCCATGAACTGCCGCTGCGTGTGGACGCGCGGGTGGAGCGTCTTGAGTTGCCCAGCTCGCCGGAGGATCAGGAGCTGCTGTTGCGCTTGCTTGAAATCGGCTTTCTCCCCGGCGAGCCTGTGCGGGTGATTGCCCGGGGCTTTCCGGCTGCCGATCCGATTGCCGTTCGTGTGGGGCACACCACCTTTGCCTTGCGCAGCCATGAGGCGGCGCTGATCCGGGTGTCTCTGGCGCAGCCCGACGAAAAGAGAATCTGATGACCGAGGCTGCTTCCTCCTTCCGTGCCGCCTTGCTGGGCAACCCCAACTGCGGCAAGACCGCGCTGTTCAACCTGCTCACCGGCAGTCGCCAGAAGGTGGCCAACTATGCGGGCGTCACCGTGGAGCGCAAGGAGGGGCTGGTCAACACCCCGGCCGGTCGGCGTGTCGTGGTGCTGGATCTCCCGGGCGCCTACAGCCTGAACGCCCTGAGCGCCGACGAGGCCGTGACACGCGACATCGTGACCGGCCACCGCGCTGGCGAGCCGGTGCCCGATCTGCTGGTGTGTGTGGCCGATGCCACCAACCTCAAGCTGAACCTGCGCCTGGTGTTGGAGGCGCGCGCGCTTGGTTTGCCCATGGTTCTGGCCCTCAACATGAGCGATGCCGCCCGCCGCGAAGGCATCCACATCGACCGTGAGGTGCTGGAGCGCGAACTGGGCATGCCGGTACTCGAAACCGTGGGCATCCGCCATGACGGGGCCCAGGCCTTGTTGACCTTCTTTGAACAATGGCAGAGCACCCGACGCGCCGGTCAGAGCGTGCGTCCATGGCACCCACCCCATTTCGACGAGGTCATGGCGACCCAGCTTGAGGTGCGGCGCATCCTGGGCCTGGCGGTGAAGATGCCGGCCGATACCCTGCACACCGACGACGCCATCGACCGGGTGGTGCTTCATCCCCTGTGGGGCATGCTGATCCTCGCCTTCACCTTGTTCATGATGTTCCAGGCGGTGTTCAGCTGGGCCACCGTGCCCATGGACGCCATCAAGGCCGGCGTTGACGGTCTGGCCGAAATCGTTCGCGAGCAGGTGCCTGCCGGGGTGCTGCAAAGCCTGCTGGCCGACGGTGTGCTGGCCGGGGCCGGCGGCGTGCTGGTGTTCCTGCCGCAGATCCTGATCCTGTTCCTGTTCATTCTGGTGCTGGAGGATTCGGGTTACCTGCCGCGGGCGGCTTTCCTGCTCGACCGGGTCATGGGCACCGTCGGTCTGTCGGGGCGCTCCTTCATCCCGCTGCTGTCCAGTTTCGCCTGCGCCATCCCGGGCGTGATGGCGACCCGCACCATCACCCATTGGCGCGACCGTCTGGTGACCATCATGATCGCGCCGCTGATGACCTGCTCGGCCCGTCTGCCGGTGTACGCCTTGCTGATCAGTGCCTTCATCCCTGAACGCACGGTGGGGGGCGTTTTCAATCTGCAAGGCCTGGTGATGTTCGGCCTGTACGTGGGCGGCATCGCGGGCGCCATGGCTGTGGCGGCCGTGTTCAAGCTGTGGCGCGGCAATGCCACCCCCACGCCCCTGGTCATGGAGCTGCCCGCCTATCGCTGGCCCGGGCTGCGTAATCTGGTGCAGGGCCTGTACGAGCGTGCCTCGATCTTCATCAAGCGGGTGGGCAGCATCATCCTGGCCCTGATGGTGGTGCTGTGGTTCCTGTCCACCTACCCCGGTGCGCCTGAGGGGGCCACCGGTGCCGCCATCCAGTACAGCTTTGCCGGGCAGCTGGGCCAACTGCTGGAGACGGTGTTTGCGCCCATCGGCTTCAACTGGCAGATCGCCATCGCCCTGGTACCGGGCCTGGCGGCACGCGAGGTGGCCGTGGGCGCCTTGGGTACCGTGTATGCCCTGTCGGCCAGTGGCGAGGACGTGGCGGCCGAGTTGGGACCGCTGATCGCGCACAGCTGGTCCTTGGCCACCGCGCTTTCCTTGCTGGTCTGGTATGTGTTTGCGCCCCAGTGCATCTCGACCCTCGTCACCGTGCGCCGTGAAACCAACAGCTGGCGCTACGTGGCCTTGATGGCCGGCTACTTGTTTGCCCTGGCCTACGGGGCCAGCTGGCTCACCTATCGGATCACTTTGATGCTCGGAGGCAGCTGATCATGTGGCAGCAATGGATTGTCGGCTTGATCGTGGTGTTGGCCGGGGTTTATGCCCTTTGGTACTGGATGCCTGCCTCCTGGCGAAAGCCTCTGGGCCGTCTGCAAAAGCAGTTGGGCGAGGCGCCGGGGTGTGGTGCCTGCAGCGACTGCTCGGGCTGCGGGCCCACCCAGACACCCGCAGAAGGCCGCGCCGCCCGTGGTCGTGAGCCCCTGTGGATGAAGCCGGGGGCCTGAGCGCCCGGTGCGACCCCATCGCGTGCCGCTGTCAGACGATCCGGTCGCCGACCACCTCGGCGTAGGGTGGCAGACCATGACGGGCGCGAGCCTTCTCGCAACCGTAGTCACCCGCCTCTAATTCATGACAAGGGGCTGGGCGCCACTCGTAGATGCCGCAAGCCACCTTTTCACCCACCTTGCCGGTGAGTGCGGCGCAGCGGATCGGGACATGATCGGTGCCGCGCATGCGGCAGGTGCTGCCATTGACCTCGACAGCCAGGCCGGCAGGGACCGTGCCACCGGCATCGTCCAGTTCGTAGACTGAAAAATCGACGCGGTAAGAGGCACAGCAGGCGCCGCAGGTCAGGCAGGGATGGCTCATGGGCAACGTTTTGAAACAGATTCAGCGGGCGCTGATTTTAAAGCGCCGCTTCTGAACAGTTGCAATCACCGTTACCTTGATTTCCTGTCACTCATGCCTTCGGCCTTGGCCTGGGGGCATGGGCTTTTGCCGGCCCTGTGGGCCGCCGCGTGGCTTAGGCCACTCGGCCGAGCAAAAGGAACTCCATGAGTGCCTTTTGCACGTGGAAATGCGATGGGTTCTGGTGCCGGCACGCAGGCTGCGCCTGCTTCACGTCCGCGTGGCGGACATGAGCCGGCCCCAAACCGGATGCCGGCCCTTCGGGCCGCCGTGCGGCTTACGCCACCCGGCCGAGCAAAAGGAACTCCATGAGTGCCTTTTGCACGTGCATCCGGTTTTCTGCTTCGTCCCAGACGACGGATTGGGGGCCGTCGATCACGTCGGCTTCGACCTCTTCACCGCGGTGGGCGGGCAGGCAGTGCATGAACAGGGCATCGGGGCGGGCCACCTTCATCATCTCGGTGTCCACGCACCAGTCGGCAAAGGCGGCGCGGCGGGCCTCGTTCTCGGCCTCGTAGCCCATGCTGGTCCAGACGTCGGTGGTCACCAGATCGGCGTTGCGGCAGGCGTCCAGCGGGTTGCTGAACACCTCGAAGCAGTCGCGGCGGCTGACGCCGGCGATGCTCTCGTTGACCTCATAGCCATTGGGTGTGCTGACATGGACCTTGAAGTCCAGCAGTTCGGCGGCCTGCAGCCAGGTGTTGGCCATGTTGTTGCCATCGCCCACCCAGGCCACGGTCTTGCCCTGGATCGAGCCGCGGTGCTCGATGTAGGTGAAGATGTCGGCCAGGATCTGGCAGGGGTGGAACTCGTTGGTCAGGCCGTTGATGACGGGCACGCGCGAGTGCGCTGCAAAACGCTCGATCTTGTCCTGGCCGAAGGTGCGGATCATCACCAGGTCGACCATGCGGCTGATCACCTTGGCGCTGTCTTCGATGGGCTCGGCCCGGCCCAGCTGGCTGTCGCCGGTGGTCAGGTGGACCACCGAGCCGCCCAGCTGGTACATGCCCGCTTCGAAGCTGACCCGGGTGCGGGTGCTGGCCTTCTCGAAGATCATGGCCAGCGTGCGGTCGGCCAGGGGGTGGTATTTTTCGTAGGCCTTGAACTTCTTCTTGATGATGGCGGCGCGCTGCAGCAGGTGCGCGTATTCATCGGCGCTCAGGTCCTTGAACTGCAGGTAGTGGCGCAGGGCGGTCGGGCTCATTGGGTGCCTCCTGCCAGAAAGGTCTTCACCAGCGGCGCCAGGATGGCCACGATCTGGTCGGCTTCATCGGTGCTGAGGATCAGGGGCGGCACGATGCGGATCACGCTGTCGGCCGTGACGCTCAGCAGCAGGCCGGCTTCGGCCGCCTGGCCGGTGAGGGCGCCGCAGGGGCGGTCGAGTTCGACGCCGATCATCAGGCCCTGGCCACGGATCTCCTTGACCCCAGGCAGGCTGCCCAACTCACGAACCAGGGCGGCGCGCAGGTGGGCGCCGACACGGGCGGCGTTGTCCAGCAGACCGTCTTCTTCCATGATGCGGATGGTCTCCACCCCGGCGCGCATGGCCAGCGGATTGCCACCGAAGGTGGTGCCATGGTTGCCAGGCTGGAAGATGCCGGCGGCCTTGGGGCCAGCCACCACCGCGCCGATCGGCACGCCTGAGCCCAGGCCCTTGGCCAGTGGCATCACGTCGGGCACGATGCCAGCCCATTGGTGGGCGAACCACTTGCCGGTGCGGCCCATGCCGCACTGCACTTCGTCGATCATCATCAGCCAGTCGCGCTCGGTGCACAGGGCGCGCAGTTGCTGCAGGTATTCGATCTGCATCGGGTTGATGCCGCCTTCGCCCTGGATGGTTTCGAAGAACACCGCCACCACGTTCGGGTTGCCTTCGGTGGCCTTCTTGAGCGCTTCGATGTCGTTCACCGGCACCCGCAGGAAGCCTTCGACCAGCGGGCCGAAACCTTGCTGGATCTTCTGGTTGCCGGTGGCCGACAGCGTGGCAATCGAGCGGCCATGGAAGGCTTTTTCGTAGACCACGATGACGGGCTTGTCGATGCCCTTGTCATGGCCGAACTTGCGCGCGAGCTTGATGGCGGCTTCGTTGGCTTCCAGGCCGGTCGAGCAGAAGAACACATTGCTCATGCCTGAGAACTCGACCAGCTTGGTCGCCAGGGCTTCCTGACCGGGCACGTGGTAGTAGTTGCAGCAATGGATCAGCTTGGCGATCTGGTCTTGCAGGGCGGGCACCAGTTTGGGGTGGTTGTGCCCCAGGGTGTTGACGGCGATGCCAGCCAGACCGTCGAGGTACTTTCGCCCGTTCACGTCCCAGACCCAGGCACCTTGCCCGTGCGACATCGCGATGGGCAGGCGGCCATAGGTGTTCATCACGTGGGGTGAAGAGGCCTCAATCAATGCGGTCATGCTGTACTCCAAAACAGGGCTTAGGGTCGCCAAAAACCAGGGCTCGCTCTATAAAGGCGTGTCGGTCGGACTTGGCATCGGTCTTGCGAAGGCGTCAGGGGCTGTCGGGGTGGATTCCCGGGCAGGCCTTGGGGGCATTTCGCTTGGCGGATTTCAAGCCCGGCTGGGTGCCAGCGGGGCCGGTTCGTGGCCGGTAGCTCAGCGACTGTCAAACCGCTGAAACGCAATTCTAGGCGCTGCTTGGCGAAGCTTTTTTGACCATTTCGCATTACAGCAATGCATGTCGTCAGGTGGTTTTTAGTCTTATATAAGATAGAATACTCACGTTGAAGCGGGCAGCGATCCTGTCCGAGCTTCTTCCAACACCACAAGCCCTCACCCCCATGGTTTCTGATTCCGCCAAAGAAGTCTTCATCCAGGGTCTTACCCATGATGGCAAGACCTTCCGGCCCAGCGATTGGGCTGAGCGCCTGGCGGGTGTCATGAGCCAGTTCCGTCCGGGCGGGGCCCAGCCGGGCAGTCACCTGAGCTATTCGCCCTGGTGCATCCCGACCACGCTCAATGGCGTGAAGTGCGTGGTGGTGCATCGCGATCTGCGTGATTTCGAGCCCATGGCCTGGGATTTCGTGCTCAATTTCGCGCGTGACAACCACCTGCAGGTCGCCGAAGCCTGCCTGGTTCCCGATACGCCTGCCAAGTCCTGAGCGGTCCCGTCTGCGGCACCTGCTTGCGCTTGTAACGCGGGCATTCACCACGACTCTTCTATCATCGGTTGCATGACGACCGATCTCATTCTGGCCTGGGGCCTGGCGGGGCTTGAAACCGGCTTGTTGCTGGTGTTCCTCTGGGGCGTCTGGCGCCTGGCTGCCCGATTGCGGCATTGGCTGGACGACTCCGTGGCGCGATCGTGCGATGAGGAGCCGGCTGACCCTCACGGCGACCAGCCTGCTGACCACCACCCGGAGCGGTTGGCCCTGCCTGTGAAGGTGCCGGGCTGGATGCCTTATCTGCGCTCGCTGCTGGCCCGGATCGTCGAGCTGATGGCCTTGTTTCTCTCGGCCGCCTTGCTGTTCTCGTGGCTGAGTTCTGTGTTGCTGTTGTTTCCGCTCACCGAGCCCGTGGGACAGCGCCTGGGAGGGTTTCTCGGGGACGCGCTGGGCACGGTCGGTCAGGGGCTGCTCAAGCAGTTGCCCGGCCTGATCGTGGTGGTGGTGATCGTGGCCCTGGCGCAAGCGGCCGTGCAGGCCTCCAATACCCTGTTCCGTGCGGTGTCGCGGCGGCAGTTGCAACTCTCGATGATCCACCCCGAGACCGCCAGCGCCACCCGGCGCCTGGTGGCCTTGGCGATCTGGGCCTTTGCCGTGGTGGCGGCCTATCCCTACCTCCCAGGCTCCCAGAGCGAAGCCTTCAAGGGCTTGTCGGTGCTGCTCGGGGCCATGGTGACCTTGGGCTCCAGCGGGGTGGTGAACCAACTCATGAGCGGCCTGGTGCTGGTCTATTCGCGCGCCCTCCGGGTGGGCGATCACGTGGTCATCGGGCAGGGCGCGG
Source organism: Curvibacter sp. (assembly GCA_003987795.1). Lineage (GTDB taxonomy): Bacteria > Pseudomonadota > Gammaproteobacteria > Burkholderiales > Burkholderiaceae_C > Curvibacter. The sequence goes on along the minus strand of RXJO01000597.1, from coordinate 1,568 downwards.
ATGCGGTCGAGGGTGTGGTGCAGCAGGTCGGCGGCCTGGCGACCAAATTGGTCAATGTGCGCAACGAGGAGATCACCATCCCGAATGCGGTCCTGATGAGCAACGCCATCAAGAACTACTCCAGGCTTTCGGGCAGTTCGGGCACGCTTTTCAGCACCCGCATCAGCATTGGTTACGACGCCGAGTGGCGCCAGGTGCATGCCTTGATGCTGCAGGCTGCCGCTCGCACCCCAGGTCTTCGCGTCGAGCCCAAGCCCTATGTGCTGCAGCGCGCCTTGAGCGATTTCTATGTCGAATACGAGTTGCTGGCGCACCTCGACCGGCCCCTGCAGCGCCTGCAGGTGCTGTCGCACCTGCATGAAAACCTGCAGGATTGTTTCAACGAGGCCGGCGTCCAGATCATGTCGCCGCATTTCATGTTGCAGCCTGCCCAGCCGGTGATGGCGCGACGCGAAGCGCCATGACCCTGTGCCGCTGTCGGGCATGGTGCAAAAACGACAGGCAACAAAAAACCGCCCGTAGGCGGTTCTTGCTTTGCTGACAGCGCACCCGTGGCAAACGGCGGACAGATCGCTGCGGCAGCGGCCCGTCCGGGCTGTTTTACCTGAAAACTCAGGCGGCGAGGGCCAGGGCCTTCACCTTGGCGGCCAGGCGGCTCTTGTCGCGCGCGGCCTTGTTCTTGTGGAAGATGCCCTTGTCGGACACGGTGTCGACCACGCTCTGGGCCTTGGCAAAGGCTTCAGCAGCCTTGGTCTTGTCGCCAGCGGCGACGGCCTTTTCGACGTTCTTCACAGCGGTGCGGTACTTGGAGCGCAGCGAGGTGTTGGCGGCGTTGATCTTGACGTCTTGGCGAACGCGCTTACGGCCGGAGGCCAGACGCGGGTTCTTTTTCTTGGGCTTGGTAGATGCCATTTTTAAATTCCTTGTGTGTTTGGAGATGTTGCCAGCAAAGCCCTCGATTGTAGCCCAAGTGTCATGAAGCGTCCAATATTGGCGCCTTGGACTGCGCATACACTTGGTGCGTGACCCTTTTCAAAGCCGCCTCTACCGTTTCATTGCTCACGCTGGCCTCCCGAGTCACCGGTCTGGTGCGGGAGCTGCTGGTGGCCTCGGCCTTTGGTGCCAGCGCGATGACGGACGCCTTCAATGTGGCGTTCCGCATTCCCAATCTGTTCCGTCGCTTCTTTGCCGAAGGGGCGTTCAGCCAGGCTTTCATCCCGGCGCTGGCGGCCAGCAAGGAGCAGCATGGCGAAGATGCCACCCGGCGCGTGATCAGCCAGGTGGCCACGGTGCTGGCCTGGGCCTTGGTGCTCACCTGTTTGCTGGGCGTGCTGGGCGCGCCCCTGATGGTGTGGGGCATGGCCAGCGGTCTGCAGCAGGACCCGGCGGGTTACGACGCGGCGGTGTTCATGACACGCTGGATGTTCCCCTACATCGGTTTCATGTCGATGGTGGCCCTGTCGGCCGGGGTGCTCAACACCTGGAAGCGCTTTGCCGTGCCGGCCGCCACCCCGGTGCTGCTGAATCTGTCGATGATCCTGGCCGCCTGGCAGGGGGCACCGTGGCTG
>RXJO01000575.1:337-9645 GCA_003987795.1 Curvibacter sp. | reverse complement strand
GGGTGGCGAGGGGGGCCGATTCCAGCAGGGCGGCGAGGGCCAGGGTCAGGGGTTTGGCTTGGATCATGGTGTGTCTCCTTGGGTTTTTGCGGGGGGGGAAATGGGTTCAGACCATCACATGGGCTTCAAGGTCGCGCAGACCGGCGGGCGAGTTCTCGACCCGCCCCTGCGCCACCACCGAGCCCTTGGCCATGGCGCAGTAGCGCTCGGCCACGCGCACCACCAGGCTCATGTTCTGTTCGATCAGCAGCAGGGCCGTGCCCTGGTCGGCCACGGCGTTGAAGATCTGACCCAACTGGTCGACGATCACCGGGGCCAGGCCCTCGGTGGGCTCGTCGAGCAGGATCAGCGAGGGGTTGGCCATCAGGGCCCGGCCCACCGCCAGCATCTGCTGCTGGCCGCCCGACAGTGCCGTGCCCGGGGTGTGGGCACGCTCTTGCAGGATGGGGAACAGGCGGTAGATCTCGGGCACGGTCCAGGGGCCGTTGTTGCCCATCCACTCCACGGCGCCCAACAGGGTCACATCGTCACGCAGTTGGCGGGTGTCGGCTGCCACTCCGCGCCGGTAACCGTTCTGCCCGACCGAGACCTGGGCAAAGGGGGCGTCCAGCCGGGTCTTGTAGGCGATGTCGGCCGCGCCCGCCGCGGCAAAGTCGCCATGGGTGGCAAAGTACGGGCCCTTGCGGTACTCGATGCGCTCGACCAGTTCGGGGATCAGGAAGTTCAGGTCCGAATAGCCCTGACCGTGCGCATGCGTGGGCATGTTCACCGGCACCCCGTCGATGGTGGTGGCGAAGTCAGTGCCGTGGTCCAGGTTGAAGCCGCGCAGGAAGTACTGATTGGCCTTGCCGTCGCCCGAGTGCTGGGTGACGATCAGGCCGGGCACAAACTCCAGCACCTCACCGGGGCGCAGCGCGGCGCGGCTGGCCAGCAACTCGGACCGGATCACGCCTTGCGAGGCCGCATCGCTGCTGCCCACCGAGTTGTCGTAGTGGCGGCCTGTGATGGTGACCGGGGCCAATGAAGCCGACGCAGATGGCGCATCGCCCAAGGCGCCAGCCCCGGCAGGGCCCGCAGTCTGCGCCAGGCTCGCAGAGCAGACGAGCGCCGCAGCCGTGGCCACCCAGCGGCGCTTTGCCAGACGATGGGGCAACGAATCGTTCATGCTGCCACGGTCGCTGATCGGTTCACTGCGATTCAAGTTCTCAAATGGCGGGAAGGCACGTGCCCGAACGAACTGGCGGCAACGATCAAGGCGCTTCATGTCGGGCCTGGGAACGGCGTGCGAGGTGTCTGGCAGCCACATAGGTGGCCGCGAGCATCAACACCACCGAGGCGCCAAAAGCCAACTCCTTGCCATCACTCCAGGCCTCGAAAGCCGGCGACGCCAGCCTGCTCAGCCCCAGCGCCGCCACCAGCAGGCTGACCGCGGCCACGGCAGCCCCCATGATGCGCGAGGCCAGCGCGGCCAGATCATCGGCACGCGCCATCAGGCGAGCGATCCACCAGCCGTTGAGTCCGTCGGTGAACAGCATGCCCAGCATGAACAGAAGACCCAGGGCGAGAGACGGGAGGACACCGCCATACTGGGCCCCCGTGGCGGCAAACATCACCGACTGGCTGAGCGTGTCGAAGGACAGCGCAAACAAGGCCCCCACCGCCGCCACACCCCAGGGACTGCGGGCCTGTACCAGACGGCCCAGAAAGCGCCCTTTCAAGCCCACCAGCGCCACGGTCTTGCCCGGCGTGGCCGTCAGCACGGCGTGCAGGTTGGCCAAGCCCAGGGCCAAGAGGAAACCGATCGACACCGAGGCGCCCAAGGCATCCAGCCAGGCCGGGGGCGCCCAACGTTCGGTCACCGACCCCACCAGAGCGGCAATGAGCAACACAATGGCGCCGTGCCCCGCCGAGAACAAGGCCCCGCAATAACGCGCCACGCCGGCCCTGCGCTGCTGGTTGAGCCGGGTCAGACCGTCGATGGCGGCCAGGTGATCGGCATCAAAGCCATGGCGCATGCCGAGCAGGAAGATGAGGGCGCACAGGGCTCCCCAGTCGGGGGGTAAATCATGCATGACAGCAGGCCGGGTGGAAGAAGCAGGATCGGTATGAAGAATTCAAAATTTATCATACAAAATCCGTGCCATTCCCATGGCGAGTGGGCCGCCGCAAATGAAAGCGCTGGTTACCGCTGACCTGTCGGCCGGCTGCCCGAACTCGCCGTGGGCACCAAGTGTTCATGCCCGTGGGCGTGATGCACGGCCAGCGGCACGATGTGCAGCGAGCCATGGCTGACGCCTGCTTGGGTGGTGACCGAATTTGCAAAATCTTGCACCAGAGCGGTCTTGCCACGAAGGATCACCACCTCAACACAGTGATCATGATCCAGGTGGGCATGGGTGGTCGAGATGGTGATGTCGTGATGCTCGTGCTGGAGGTCCGTCAAGCGCATGGCCAACTGCCGTTGATGGTGGTTGTATACGTAGCTGAGCGTGGCCACGCACAGGCCATCAGGGTTGTCCTGCTGTCGTGCCTTGCCCAGATCGGCCCTCAGCAGGTCGCGAAAGGCTTCCGACCGGTTTTCATAACCTCTCTCACTGACGATGGCGTCAAACGCATCAGCAAGCTCATCATCCAGAGACATGGTCAAGCGCTTCATTCAGGCTCCTGTGCAAACGCATGCCCCATCCCAAGGCGGATGGGGGCGTCGACAGTTTAGAACGGCTTGACGTCCTGCCACCGCCCACGAAGCAGCGGCCATGCAGACCCGACGAGGTCGGGTGCGGGGCGCTGCCCGTCCACCCCTGCCGGGATCCGGCTGCCCGAAATTTGGGCACCGTAAGGCAAATTCTTTCAAATCAATCACTTACCAGCGCTTTTCAGAATCAGGGCACGACTTGTCCACAAGGTTGTCCAGGGTTTGCTGGGAGAACTCGGCACCGGTCGCGAGCCAGGACATGGCGACCCGGCCTGCCCGCCACCCTCCACCCCTCACCCCTCACCCGCCATTGACGGATGGGCCACGGTGGTCGATCCAGTTTGGATTGGGCTGGGTTCGCGTCAGCGGACGCGTGCCGCAGGTTCGCGATCGAATCAAATATAAGAAACATGATTTGATGAGCCATCTTGTTTTAACAAATAAGACAATTTGATTTCAATTGAAATTAAATTCAAAATGATTATTTCATTTGGCAATCAATATCCAACCTTAATATCCTCTCGCCCACCCAAGCGAGCGCGCTTGCCTATCAATTTTGAGATGGATTCAACATGCATCTGGCCCCCCGAGAGCAAGACAAACTGCTTATTCACACACTTGCCGACATCGCGCTTCGGCGTCAAGCAAAAGGTCTCAAGCTGAACCACCCAGAGGCGGTGGCCGTGATATGTGCCGCCGCCCTGGAAGGCGCCCGCGAGGGGAAAACAGTTGAAGAGGTCATGACCCTGGCCAGCCAGGTCCTGGGCTACGACGACGTGATGCCGGGCGTGGCTGATTTGATCCCCAGCGTCCAGGTCGAAGGGGTCTTCACCGACGGCAGCCGTCTGATCACCGTTCACAACCCTATCCGCTGACAAGCACCCATGAGCGATTCAAACAATCCAGCACTCGAAAACTGCCCGATCGGTGGCGTGATCCTGGCAGAAGGCGACCTGGAGATCAATGCCGGTCGCCCGGTGACTTCGATGCGGGTGCGCAACACCGGCGATCGTCCAATCCAGATCGGCTCGCATTATCACTTCTTCGAAGTGAACGCCTATCTGGAATTCGATCGGGAAAAAGCCTTTGGCCTGCGCCTGGATATTCCGGCCACCACCGCCATCCGATTTGAACCAGGTGACGAGAAAACCGTCAATCTGGTCCCATTCGCCGGTGCCGAGCGCATTGTCGGATTCAACAACCTGGTGGATGGCTGGGTTGGCAACGAGCGAGACCACGCTTATCGCCCCCGACTGGCGCAAGCGCTCATGCGCATGCAATTGGCCGGCTTCAAAAACAAACGCGACGCCTGAAAATAAAAATCGACACATGTCCAAAATATCAAGACGACAAAATGCCGATTTATTCGGACCCACCACCGGCGACCGCATCCGCCTGGGTGATACCAGCCTGCTGATCCAGATCGAGAAAGACCTGCGAGGTTACGGCGACGAGGCGGTTTACGGCGGCGGCAAAACCTTGCGCGACGGCATGGGTCTGGACAACCAGCTCAGCAGCCGTGGCGGCTCGCCCGATCTGGTGATCACCAACGTCACCATCGTGGATGCGCGCCTGGGCGTGGTCAAAGCCGACGTGGGCATCAAGAACGGCCACATCTGCGGCATTGGCAAGGCCGGCAACCCCTCCACCATGGCCGGCGTCACGCCCACCCTGGCCCTGGGGCCCAGCACCGACGCCATCTCTGGCGAGCACCTGATCCTGACGGCCGGGGGCATCGATACCCATGTCCACATGATCTCGCCTCAGCAGGCCCAGGCGGCCTTGTCGGGCGGCATCACCACGCTGATCGGAGGCGGGGTCGGGCCCACTGATGGCACCAACGGCACTACCATCACGGCCGGCCCCTGGAACACCGAGATGATGATGCGCGCCTTTGACGCGCTCCCGGTCAATGTGGGCTTCACGGGCAAGGGCAACTCGTCGGGTAGGGCCACGCTGGTCGAGCAGATCGAAGACGGGGCCATGGGCCTCAAGGTGCACGAGGACTGGGGCAGCACCCCGTCCGCCATCCGCAGCGCACTGGAGGTGGCCGACCAGATGGACGTCCAGGTGTGCATTCACACCGACTCGCTCAATGAGTCCGGATTTGTCGAGCACACCATCGCGGCTTTCGATGGCCGCACCATCCACACCTACCACACCGAGGGTGCAGGGGGGGGACATGCGCCCGACATCATCCGTGCGGCCTCGCTGCAGAACGTGTTGCCGAGCTCCACCAACCCCACCCTGCCCTTCGGAATCAACTCGCAGGCCGAGCTGTTCGACATGATCATGGTGTGCCACAACCTGAATCCGAAGATCCAGTCGGATGTCTCGTTTGCGGAGAGCCGAGTGCGGGTCGAGACCATCGCGGCCGAGAGCGTGCTCCATGACCTCGGTGCCATCTCGATGATCTCCAGCGACTCCCAGGCCATGGGCCGGGTGGGTGAAACCTTCACCCGGGCCATCCAGACCGCCGACTACATGAAGAAAGCCCGGGGCAAGATGGCCGAAGACAGCGCCGACCACGACAACGAGCGGGTGTTGCGCTACCTCGCCAAGGTCACCATCAACCCGGCCATCACCCACGGCATCAGTCACCTGGTGGGCTCGGTCGAGGTAGGACTGTTTGCCGATCTGGTGCTCTGGGAACCGGCCTTCTTCGGGGCCAAGCCCAAGTTCGTGATCAAGGGTGGATTGATCACCTGGGCCCCGATGGGCGACCCCAACGCCTCGCTGGCCACGCCACAGCCCGTGATCTACCGCCCGATGTACGGGGCCTTCGGGTCGGCTCTGCACCAGACCTGCCTGACATTCACCTCTCGGGCCGCCCATGAGCGCGGCATCGCCGACCGTTATGGCCTGCAGCGGCGCATCGAGCCCGTGCGCGGTACCCGTGCCATCACCAAGTCGACCATGGTGCGCAACGGCAACACCCCCCACATCGAGGTGGACCCCGAGACCTTCGCCGTCCGCGTCGATGGCGTTCACGCCACGGTACCGCCGCTGCAGACCGTGGCGCTGGGGCAACTCTATTTTTTCAGCTGAGCGCATCCGACCATGATCCTGATCGAATCCATTCTGGGCCACCGGGACGACCCCCACTGGGCCCAGCAACTCCAGGGCAAGACCCTGCACCGCCTTCAACTGAATCAATGGGACGCGCAAAAGAACCGCCTGCGCACCCACAGCGATCTGGGGCTGGAAGTCGCGATATCGCTGCCACGCCTGAGCTTCATGAAAGACGGCGATGTCCTTTACTTCGATGCCACCAGCAACCAGGCCCTCGTGGTGGAGATCGCGCTGCGCGATGTGTTGGTGATCGAGATCGACGAAGCCGCCGGCCTCGGGCCCGAGCTGCTGGCTCGTACCTGCTTTGAGCTGGGTCACGCCCTGGGCAATCAGCACTGGCCTGCGGTGGTCAAGGGCTACACCGTCTACGTGCCACTGACCGTCGACCAGAAGGTCATGGGCTCCGTCATGCGCACCCACCATTTCGAGCATGTGCGCTACCACTTCATACCGGGCTCCGAGGTCATCCGCTACCTGGCACCCCATGAGTCACGACGCCTGTTTGCAGGCGCCGACGCCACGCCGCACGCCCACACGCCAGCGCCCAAGCCCGCCGACCCTGGCCCGGTGGCCGACCTGCACACCCACGAGGACGGCACCCGCCACAGCCATCCGCCGGCGGCGGCAGCACACGCCCACTCACGGCACCAACACGCCGGCAAGCCCTGAACCATGGGCCAGTCCGCCTCCCCGGCGCCCTTGCTCAGGCTGCTGCGCACCTTGCAACTGGGTGACGCCACGCTGCCCGTTGGCGCCTTCTCGTTCTCCAACACCCTGGAGTCCGCATTGCAGACAGGGGTGGTCACCGATGTTGGCAGCCTTCGCAGCTACATCCAGGGTGTGCTGCACCAATCCGCCAGCCTCGATGGCGTGGCCTTGATGCACGCGCATCGGGCCGCCCAGGCCGGCGACCTGGCGGCGCTGCATCGGATCGACGCGGCCCTCATGAGCCGACGCGTCGGGCGCGAGCAGCGCCTGATGCTGACCCGGATGGGCAAGAAGCTGGCTGAGCTCGCCGTGCGTCTGGAGCCCCAGGCGCTGGCGGGTGAATGGCTTGAATCCATCCGCCACGGACGCTGCGCCGGCAGCTACCCGGTCAGTGCCGGTCTGGTCAGTGCGATGTGGGGTGTGACTGAGGCCGATGCCTTTGCAGTCCACCACTATGGCGTGATCTCGATGCTTCTCGGCGCGGCCCTGAGGCTGATGAAGATCGACCACTACCAGACCCAGGGACTTCTGACCGAGCTCAATGCCGAAGTCGATGCTCTGCACCGGGAGATGGCCAACCGTGCCTTGGAAGAGATGACCAGCTTCTCTCCCCTGTTTGACATCTTGAGCGCCCACCACGAACAAGCCAGCGTGCGCATGTTCATGAACTGAACCGGCCCCTGCGCCCCCCCCAACCCATCCATTTCTGAACCATGAAACGCATCACCCGCATCGGCATCGGAGGCCCCGTCGGCTCCGGCAAGACCGCCATCATCGAAGCCATCACACCCATCTTGATCGATCTCGGCATCAAGGTGCTGATCATCACCAATGACGTGGTCACCACCGAGGATGCCAAGCACGTCCAGCGCACCCTCAAGGGCATCCTGGTCGAGGAGAAGATCATCGGCGTCGAGACCGGCGCCTGCCCGCACACGGCGGTGCGTGAAGACCCCTCGATGAATCTGGCAGCGGTCGAGGACATGGAGTCGCGCTTCCCCGAATCCGACCTGGTGCTGATCGAGTCGGGGGGCGACAACCTGACGCTCACCTTCAGCCCGGCCCTGGTCGACTTTTTCATCTACGTGATCGATGTCGCCGCCGGCGACAAGATCCCGCGCAAGAACGGCCCGGGCATCTCCCAATCCGACATCCTCGTCATCAACAAGACCGACCTGGCCCCGTATGTCGGCGCCAGCCTGCAGGTCATGGACGACGACGCCCGCATGATGCGCAAGGACAAGCCGTTCATCTTCACCAATTGCAAGACCGGTGAAGGCATTCAGGAACTGGTGCACCTGATCCACGAACGCTGCCTGTTCGACCTGCCGCTCAAGCACGGATGAACCCCGCCAAAGACTGGCGTTGCCACCTGGAAGCTCTGGAGCAACTGCCCGAATTGCGCTCCTACCAGGATGCCCCGGCCCAGATGGCTGCCGGCGCCCCCGGCAAACGAGGCCACCTCGGATTGGGCTTTGAAATGCGCCGGGGACGATCGGTGCTGAGTCATCTGCAACGCCAATCGCCCCTGCTGGTGCAACAAGCCCTGTATTGGGACGAAGCCATGCCGCAACTGCCCATCTGCACGGTGCTGTCGGTGGGAGGCGGCACCTTGCAGGGTGATCGTCTGAGCATCGACGTCGATGTGGCCGATGGGGCCTGCGCTCACGTCACCACCCAGGGGGCCACGCGCGTCCACACCATGGACGCCAACTGCGCTCTGCAGGCGGTGAACCTGAGCGTCGGCGCAGCTGCCTATCTGGAGTACCTGCCGGATGTGCTCATCCCTTATCGCGGATCACGCTACGCCAGTCAGACCCACATCTGCCTGCATCCTGAGGGCAGCCTGCTGCTGTCCGAGGTGGTGATGGCCGGGCGCCATCACCATGGTGAAGGCGAGCGCTTTGCCTACGAACTGCTGTCACTGGCCACCCGGGTGTTCCGTCCGGACGGCGACGCCATGTTCACCGAAAAGATGCTGATTGCGCCCTTGCAGCATCCGATCACCCAGCCCAGCGTCATGCACGACCAGCACGTCTTTGGCACGCTGTTCATCCTGACACCGCCCCAGGTCAGCCAGAGGATCCTCGCCCGCGCGCGCCCACTGTGCCGCTTTGACCAGGCCCCGTACGCCGGGATCAGCGAGCTTCCGGGTCAGGCAGGTCTGATGTGCCGCGTGCTGGGCTCCGAGGCCGAGTCGGTTCGCCTGCAGCTGCGCGTCTTCTGGCAGTTGGCCCGCGAAGAGGCCACCGGCCATCGGCTGCCCTCCGAATTCGCCTGGCGCTGAAGCCCTCCCACCCCTGATCGATCCTGGCCCCTGCGGCTCGCCCACATGCTCTCTTCACTGTTTCGCGCCCTGCTCAAGGGCTACGCCCAGGTGTTCTTCATGGACAAGGCCTTGACCGGCCTGTTGTTTGTGGCCGCAATCGCCCTGTCCTGTCTCAACAGTGGCCACTGGGCCCCTTTGTGGGGCAGCCTGCTGGGGGGGCTGGCGTCCACGCTGGCGTCGCGCCTGACCCCACCACAGACCGACGCCCTCGAAAGCGGCATGTATGGTTTCAATGGCTGCCTGCTGGGTCTGGCGCTGGCCAGCCTGCTGCAGGATGGGCCCCTGCTTTGGACCTCGATCCTGCTCGGCGGCGTGCTGTGCACCCTGGTCATGGGGGCGCTCAGCCAGGTCTTGAGCAAGACCTGGGACCTTGCGGTCTCCACCGCGCCCTTCGTGCTGATCACCTGGATCATCCTGCTGGGCACCTCGGAGTTTTCGCATCTCCAGCTCCAGACGCACAGTGCAGCGCAAGCCCCCTCGATCGATGCCGCCGCCCGGATGGGT
>RXJO01000575.1:0-262 GCA_003987795.1 Curvibacter sp. | reverse complement strand
GTGGTAGCACGCCGCCTGGAGCGGCCCGCAGTACACTGTCGTCCGCACACGGCTCGCGTCAATCGGCGCAGCGACGGCGGCGTCTGTCGGCGTGATGCCGCGGTCAGGGCCAGCGGAGGTGGGGCGGCCCTTGGGTCCTGCCTGCTTGGCGGACGGCGTCGTGGCGGTGTCAGCACGGGGCGGCCGGCCACTGCGGTCCGCAGCGATGGAGCTGCGCTTGCCACCAAGGTCCTGCTGCGCATCCACACGAAGCGGATCTGCG
>RXJO01000249.1 GCA_003987795.1 Curvibacter sp. | reverse complement strand
GGCGAACGACTGCCACGCTGGCCAGGGTTGGCAATTTGCTGGCGTTCAAAGAAACCCTTGTCCTCAAGCCACTTGATGGCTCTTTGGACCGTCTCTACGGATTTTCCTGATTCTTCCGCAATGGTGGTTCGATTCGCAAAAATCGACTTGCGTGGCGAAGAAAGGTCAATCTTCTTGATGATGCTGATGACGATCCGAATAAACCCGTCCGGGAGGTCTTTGAACGAATCTGAGTCATGCAGGCGAAACACGGCGCGCGTTATGGGCGCAGGGAAATATTTAGGCGTGAGCGAACCCATCGCAGTCTCCGAAAAAGACACGAAAGCCTTGACGAAAACCACTCAAAAACCTAATATTCGCTTGTTGTCTAGCGGTTTTTCCGGTTGGCGCCGGTTAGGTCGTTTTGAGTGGATTCCTCAAGAATCCTGAAGAGCCCCCAGGTTTGGCGACCTGGGGGCTTTTTTGTTTTCCAAGCTTGTTAACTCATATCGATTGCTTTCATTGGTTGGATTGGATTCAATGAGCCGTCTCCGTAAGAGGATCTACGAGTAGTCCTAGGAAGATCAATCGTTTCGCCACTGAAAAAGACACGCTGGCGAGGCTGTGAATCTCTGCAGCCACCTTGAGGAACCTGCGTTGCTAACTCGCTGCGCCACCTACCTTCTTGGTAGACGTGGTTGCAAAATTTTGAAACCTCGACATCAAAGAGTGGATTCAATAGGCCAACAAGCCGCTGTCTTGCAAGGTGTTTGCATGTGCAAACACCTTGCAAGACAGTAAGCATTGCCGGGCGGGTGTTTGCACATGCAAACACCGTGGTCGCCGTAAAGCAGAGTAGCGCGGTCGGCGCCTTTTTGTTTTCGTTGACAAACTCGTGGTGCATCCCAGTGTTTGCATGTGCAAATCTCGGGTTCAGTTCGGTGATTTCGCTATGCGTTCCACATCTCGAAGGGGTGTGAGTAAGGAGCTGGTTTGGTTGGTTATCGGGGCTTTTGTGCTTCAGTGCGGAAGGTTTGAGATGTCTTGGCTCTGGCCTTGTGGTTCTTGTCTGTTCGCTGATAGGTTGGATTGCCGGTTTAATGTTTGCATGTGCAAACTCCCAGTGCGTTGCAGTGAGTTGGGTGTGCATTTCTCTCCTTGGTGTGTTGTGAGGGCTTGAATCTTTGGTATGAGTGTCTTGGTTGAAATGGTCGCCAAGTTGTTGCCATGCATAGTGTTTGTGCGTGCGGGCGCTAGGTGTGGCGGGGAGTCTTGTGGGGCGAGTCTTTGTGCGGGCAAATTCTGTGGTCGTAGTGAGGCGGGGTGGTGCATCTGTCACCGTTCCGTTTCTGTTAAGAGGTTGGAGGCGCATCCGAGTGCTTGCATGCGTAAACCCAAAGTTCGGTGTTGTGATTTCGTTGTTTATGTCGTTGCTCGGTGGGTCTTGAGTGGGATGGATGTTTGATTGATTGGGGGAGTCTTGGTGTTTGGGTGCGCAAGGCTCGGTGCCTCCGAGTCCTGGTCTTGTGGTTCTTGTGTGTTCGTCGGGTGACGGGTTTGCTGTTGCAGTGTTTGCATGTGCAAACCCCCAATCCGTAGTGAGGCGTTTGGTGTGCATGTTGTCGCCAAGCGTGCATGGGATGAGAGGTTTGTATATGAAGACTCGTTGGTGAGCGTGGCGACTGGCGTTGGAGGGGATGTTTGATCGGTTGGCGGGGTTTGCATGTGCAAACATTGAGGCGCGCCTGCTTGTTGATGTTGGTGAGTGAGAGGTCTTAGTGGTATTGCTCGCTTGTTTGCATGTGCAAGCGCCATTGGTACCGCTCGAGGTGTTTGTTGTGCTTGGGGTTGTTGGGCGGGTGTTTTGTAATGCTTTCGGGTTTGCATGTGCAAACGAAATCTCGATAGTCCAGGGGGTTCTTTGCCTTGTGCTGTGAAGCCTCTTGATGTCTGCTTTTATGGGGCTGGGGGTAATCGAGCCAATGTGGGCGGGATTGAGCTCGCTAGGGTGAAGTTGATTGCTTTTGCTCTGATCTATGCTTGCTACGGGGTTTTGTGGTCGACGTTGGGTTGGGTTGGGGTTGGTTGTTTTGTGGTCATCGTGTTCAAAAATATAAAAGTAGTGGCCCAAATGTGCCGATGCCCCAATAGCCTGGGGGCTTTGGGGCATCGGTTTGATGAGGCTGTTTGCCTTGGCGGTCACGGGTCTATGCTCGTCGGCTCTGTTGCGGCGGTTTCATTTGAATCTGTTGCAGTCTCTTGAATTGCAACATCGTCAAGAAGCTTTTCGAGTGCCTGAGCGAAGGCGTCACGCTTCTCGGGGGCCACCTTGATGTTCAGTGAGAACACATCTGCTGTCTGCTTGTAAGACCCGTTTGCATATCGAATGACCTTCTTGTTTGGTGGCGGCTGCTTTGGCTTGTTCGGTGTGACGAAGGCCTGGGCCTGGGTCATTACCCAGCCGACTGACTTGTCTTCGGTGACGAATTTGAGCGCAATGGCTAGGGTTTTGCGAACGCTTTGGGTGGCGTCAAAAATTCGAGAAAGTTCATAGGCGGCTCTGTGTCCAAACTTTCGTGGGTTCTCAACAATGTAGTCGATCACTTCTCCAGGCAATTTAGCGAAGCCGCGATACATGGTGATCGCAGTTTTGTTGTAGCCAGAGCGGCGAGAAATCTCCGCCTGCGACATGCCTTCGCGGATGAGACTTTCAAAGAATACCGCCCGGTCGTAATCGCAATGTTGTTCGCGGCCTTCGTTGGATTGCCAGCCAAACCATGCTGCCTCATCCAAGTTCAAGTCTGTATGAACTTCTGCCCTAAGTTCGGGTAAGGCACTATGTCGAACGCATGCCTGAACACGTGTCCATCCATCGATGATGATGTACCGCCCTGGAGCCTTCGGGTTGGGCATGACGTGGATCGGGTTGAGTTGCCCTTCAGTTCTAAGGGACTCGGCACGTTCCAGTATCGTCTCGTCCGAATAGATCGTTCGCGGGGGGATTGGGTGCGGATCGATCAGATCAACTGCGATGGAAAGAGTTCTGTCAAGCGATCCAGAAGATTCGAGCGCATTGCTCGTCGCTTCGGTCCCGATTGGCGAATTCGATTCGGTCTGCTCCACTTCTGGCGGTCTATTGGAGAAGGGGGGAAGAGGGAGAGGAACAGTCAACCGACCAGAAGAACTTTGTCGCGGCGGCACTGCCCCTGCGTTGGGATCAAGCTTGCGTAGTTTCATTTGCGTGCCTTGGAGTTCGTAAAGGCGAGGATCTTCGCGAACATGTGCTCCGCGAACATCCGATACTCGCGTGTCGGGTTGCTCGTGGGCTTTTGCAAGGAAAGGGGGATGTACTGATCCAGAGATTTTGGAAACTCTTCACTAGCCGAAATGACGCCCGGAGTCAGAAGGTCGCGGAATTGGGCCAGTTGTGTTTGCATACGGCCAATTCGTGCGATCTGTGGTGCGTAGTGAGTTGGCAGTATGACAAGCTCGGGCTGGACTTTGTAATAGTGAGCGATCGTCTTGATTTCGCCCATTAGCCGCGTAAGTCCCTTGACTGCAAAGGCATCCAAACGGATGGGGGCAACAATGAAATCAGACGCTGCAATGGCCGTCGAGCTGATGAAGGACACAGTTGGTGGGCAATCGAAAATAATGACGTCGTAGCTCTTTGCGTCAAACCCTGGAATTTTTCCAGCAGTCGCTGCTGCGATGTATTCGCGAACGTACAGTTCACGTGAGCCTTTGCCATTGGCGATGGCGCTTTCTAGATCGCCCAAATTTGTGTCGGCTGGAATGAGATGGGGCCCGCTTTCGCCGTAAGGTTTTTTGATAACGTTTTCTGCGCTAACCAGCGGGGAAGTGAGCCGGAATTCCGTGTTGTGGCCACCTTGCTGAATGAAGGCGGTCATCAGCGTCATGAAGGTATCTACAACAATGGCGTCTGGAGTAACTTCGTAGCCATCGGCCTCGTCAATTGTGAGGTCAGGCTCGTAGCCAAGCATTTGCGTAGCATTGGCCTGGCTATCGAGGTCGATCAAGAGCGTCTTCAGACCCATCAGTTGCAAATGCAAGGCAAGCTCAACTGCGGTCGTCGTTTTACCTGTGCCCCCCTTAACTACGTCAACAGCGATGACGACAGGCCCTGACCCGGGATTCGGAGATTTGATGTAGCCCTGTGATCGTCTCCAGGCTGCAAGCTTGAACAGTGTCTCCGGTTCAAAAACTCGAATCGAAGGTGCGCCTGGCGTGATGTCACTTGCACGTTTGACTTCGATGCCGGCACCGTCAGCATAGGTCCGCAAAGTGTTGTCCGTTACGCCTAGCAGTGAGCCTGCTGCACGAATACGGTAGAGCAGAGCATCGGTACGAGCGTAGGTTGAGCGCATGTGACGGTAGATGGAATGAATTCCAAGAATGGTACGTAGATCCGACCTTCATGTAAAGAGTCTTGGTAGGCAAAAGCGCAAAAAATCCAAAAAAGCCTACCAATGAGGATTGGTGGCGCTGGGTGCTGATGGCTCGATATGCATGTAGATGAAGTCTTCAGTCGCTATCGCGTTTTAGGAGGATGCGGGTGCTTACAGTCAGCGGAAATGACCGATCAATTCTAAGAAGTGGTCTCTTGCAGGTTTGGGGCAATGAGTATGCTTTTTTGATCGCATTCGCAGAAATTCTGAAGTGATGAGCGGTGAGTGGCAGTTTTCGCTTTGGTGCAGCAGACACCGGTGTGCTGGGTGTCCAAGGCCTGGGCAGCAAAGTGTGGGCCTGGATCGGCAGTCAACACATGGGGCGGGAATAGGTCGCCATGACTCAAACCTATCGTGTCAATGTCAGGTGTTGGAGCACGGTGATCTTCAGCATGCAAGACAGACGTTCTCGTCTTTGCCTGGAGCTGTCGGACAATGAGGCCCTTCGCAAGCGTCTATCCCAGTACATCCATTGCTGTAAATAAAAACAGTTTTTCTGCCAAGCAATGGGCTCCGCAACAGCAACTGGATGTTTCCGGTCGCTCGTGCAAGAGCGGTGCTAGATCAATACAGACTGCGAATGTAATCATGGCAATGTTGATTTGAAAATGGTGTCAGAATGCAGTCCTAGCCACAAGGTTGCAAAATTGCAATCAATGTAGTAATTAAATTTTGCAAAAATGCGCAATTGCGCCATTTGATATTAATAATGATTCGACAAGGTCGAGCGAACTGAACTGCCTATAATGTGAAAAGCATCAGTTGGGAATTGCAATGGACGACTATCGAACGCTCAAAAAACAATACGATGCCTTGGGCGAAAAAGTTGCGGCTGCGCGACGTGCTCAGCTAACTTCTGTAATTGCTGAAATGCAAAAAACAATCGAGGAATTCGATATAGCACCTGAGGATCTGTACCCTAATCTGAAACTGGGCCGCAGGGGTACAGGCGAGACATTGCCACGGCGCCCCCCGCGAAAGGATCGCGTCATGAAGTACCGAAACCCAGCAACGGGTGAGGAGTGGTCTGGCGGGCCAGGACGCAAGCCCAAATGGGTGTTGGAGATCGAAGCCAGAGGTGAGAGCATGGACGCCTATCAAATCAGGCAAACGCCATAAGTTACTTTCAAGCATAAAGGCACAACTCGTGAGCCTTTCTTGCTCGTGGGGCCTAATGGTTGAAATTTCTGTGAACTGATAGGGATGCCGGAACTTTCACAGAAAATTTGTGGCCTTTTTCTCTACATCTAATGCATTGCGAGGAGAGTAAAAGGTGTCGCTAGACTGGGGACGGCGGGATGAAATTGAATTCGTAACCCGGGAGGCCAATCCAGATGAAGGGGCTACGTCATGTTGGCTCAACTGGCTCCGGCGCAATTCGAATTCCGGGAGCCAGATGTCCGGTGAAGTACATCTGCTGCTGCACGACCAATCACAATGGCACG
Organism: Curvibacter sp.; assembly: GCA_003987795.1. Classification (GTDB taxonomy): domain Bacteria; phylum Pseudomonadota; class Gammaproteobacteria; order Burkholderiales; family Burkholderiaceae_C; genus Curvibacter. The sequence goes on along the minus strand of RXJO01000249.1, from coordinate 3,765 downwards.
ATGGATCGGATGAAAAAAGGGCTGACCTTCGCGCCTCTCCTCCCTCGCGAAAAATCAATAGCTCGCAGATCAACAGCATGTTCCTAGATCAACCTGCATGGATAGAGAACGCGCTTTGGTCGCAGCGTAACAACGGCAAAAAGGAACATCACTATGCCTCAACTTGTCATCAACTTCGAAGATGACGACACCATGCCCGATCGCATGCGGGATAGGGCAGTTGAATGGGGTATCACAACGGAAGCCCTGATTCATCGAGCGATCTGCGACTTCATGGGCGACTATGGGCTCAGGTCACCACCATCAGGATTTGAAGCCAAAGACCTTCGAGAACTCTTTCGGGCCCATGGCGTCATCAAGTCAGACAGAATGTAGTGACCTCAGATCAGACCCTTGGTGTAGTTGCATTAGGATTGAATTTGCTGGCCCTGTAAGGGCATCGTGCACGTCAGGTTTCATGAAACAAATGTGGTGAAGCTGCTGTGATCAAGGCATCGGCCAGCTCTTGTGTTGGATGTGACCAAAGTCGCTAGATGCCTAAATGCATTGGTTGCTTATGGAACCGGTCGGCATACTGCGCGCTGAGCGCGCGGTGAGTTCACGATTCTCGACTACCAAATGTCCTCCCTGGAAGGTGACACAGAGATCCACCGTCATGAGATGGCTGTGGACCATTGACCAATGGAATGCCGTTGTGAACGGCAAGGCTCATGCCAAACCCAAGTAAGTCGTTCAGAATGTTCCGTAAGGCGGCAGTCGAGCCATCACTCATCTGTGTGGATCGAGCATCTGTACTTTGTGCGTAGCGGTGGCCCGGTCGCCTGTAAGTACAGTCGGGAGCCAATTGTGAGATGGGGCCCACAGCGTCAGGAAACACTTTCACCGCCTTTGAAGCCCATCCCGCGCTCGATTCCGACTGCATGTTCTTCATGATCGAAAGGGGCCTGCGATCGACGCCCAATTGCTGATAAAAGTGGCATTGGCATTTCGACCCCGAGTCCCACCGGAACGAGCAGGTACTATCATTGGTGATGCAGTGGCCTTTTCCGAGCTGATGTTCTCACCTACTTTCGCTCTTGTGGCATCAGTGGCCCAACAGCGATTGGCGCTGGTCATTGACAGGCTGCGCTACGCTTGGTCGTCAGGCCCCGACTGCGCGATGAAATTGAGGTGCTTATCCATCTGGGCTGAGTTGATTCGCTTGACCACGTCTGTTTTACGTCGATGGCGTTGGTCATTTTTCTTGTGGGGATGTACGTCGATACCAAAGCCGTTGCCATTGCGGCACTGCGGAGGGGAGCGTAATGAAAAATCTCATCATTGATCGGTTTATTCAGGGTCTTCGGAAGGGATGGGCAATGTTCTGGCACCCCTTTATCACCATTTCCAACGAAGTGCGAAAGCAAAGTCACTTGCATAAGCCTCAAAAGCGGAGTAAGGGCGCCTGACCTCGCGGTTGCACAAAACGTTCACCTTCGCGTGGTTTTTTGCAGGTGCAACGCCTCATTTGAACTGGCGTCATACCGGTGTGCAGTCATGTTTTTGTCCCTTCGCCAAGTACTCTCGGAGGTGTGCTGGTCCCGATTAGCGCAAGTCTGCTCCGAACTCATTCCCGCTTGTTTTTCACCTTCACCAAAGATTGCAGCGACTGCGAGGTCATGGCCTTGCGTTCATGGGAAGATGAAGGGCTGCTTGTAGAGCGCGATGTGCGAGACGCTCATTGAGGCTGTGGAGCGGCACTTCGGCTCGATTGAACCGGTCCCACCGGGTCGTGAGGTTGAGTTCCTCCGTGACAACGGGGGGACTTGCATCGCAGCTGACACGCGAGCCTTGACACGCTCATCGGCCTTAAAGTCTACTAACACACTGGAGTTACTACCTTCAAGAGCGACTATGTCGCACGCATGGACTGTGTGACGTGCGCGAGGTGCTAGCGACCTTCAAACGAATCAACGAGGTGCATCCGCATTTTTTGCAGAAAATGCATTTCTCCCAAGAATTTACGTAACAACAGGCCTCAGGAGCCGAGCAGGCTCTTTATTGCAAATAGGACAAGGTTGGAGATACCGGGGCGTTGATCAAAAAATCGCTCTCAAACTGTCGGTCTATTAATTTTTATGTAAAAGATGGAGAAACACATGGGTCCCAAGAATTCCAAGAAATTTCCCCAGGACGCTCGCTCGAAGGATATGTCCTCTGGGACGACTTGGTGTGCAGTGGATGTGTTAGCGGTGGATCTTGGTATGACCGTCACAGATGTTCTTAATTTGGTTCTGGTCCGCCTGGCCAAAGTCAAAGATGACTCTTGTGCCTATGAGCGCGACGATGGTGACCTGTCCGCCATACAGCTTGTTGAATTGAGCAAGGATGCTAAGTCGCACATGCCCAAGGGTGCGGAGTGTGGCCGTGAGTCGCTCTTTGCATGAGTGCACCATTCACGATGCTGGTCATTGGCGTAATAGTGTGATCCACATCCTTGAACTTTCAATCACTCTGAGGCGAAAATTTTGAGGTTATAAGCAAAAAGATGCTTTTTCATCGACCTCAAGCGAGGGGTTATTTTTTGGGGAGGCTGCTTTTCATCGCATTCCAATAATAGAACTTCGGATAGTTAAATTTTAAGTAGCCGGGTGATCCTGTTAATCACTCACCTCCGGTGAGGAGTTGAAAATTCAGCAACCATGTTCCGCTTTGAGTGATATTAAAATCTGATGGGTCCTGCTTATTCGGGTTAAGCTTGAAAATTGTCCTGAAAAGTCAACCATACCTCCCAACGATGGGCATTGCACTCCCCGATTGACTACCCCTTGAGCTGTACGGCTTTGTGCCAAAGCAAACAGGGCGAGTGTCATTTCGGAGTTCCGATGAATGAAAATACAACGCATGCTGTTTTCGACACGGATGCGCACCGGCAATGGGATTCAGTTGTTATGTAGGCTGGTCGTGTCAAATTGACGCCGAATCTATATACTGAAAGCGTGAAAACATTGGCTACTAACAGGCTGAAGAAATACCTCCCACGCATCCAGCCCAGCAGCCCAACCCCCGGTAAGCTCAGCGCAGCCTCCCACATCACTTGACCCTGACCCCCATGCGCGGCGCCGACACCTTCACCGAGAGCCTGTTTTCTGTCCGCAAGCTCGACGACTTCGTGCCAGCCTCGCACCCCCTGCGCCCCATCCGCAAGATGGTCAACACCGCCTTGGCCAAGATGGATGCCTTGTTCTCACGCATGTACGAAGCAGACATCAAGGGAGGGCGCCCCAGCATCGCCCCCGAGAAGCTGCTGCGCGCCATGCTGCTGCAAGTGCTGTACAGCGTGCGCTCGGAACGCCAGTTGATGGAGCAGGTGCAGTACAACCTCTTGTTTCGCTGGTTCATCGGCCTGTCCATGGACGACGAGGTCTGGGTACCCAGCGTATTCACCAAGAACCGCGAGCGGCTGATCGAGCACGACGCGGTGATCGAATTCTTCAACGAAGTGCTCAAGATCGCCGACAAAAAGCACTGGCTCTCGGGCGAGCACTTCAGCGTGGACGGCACGCTCATCCAGGCCTGGGCGGGTCACAAGAGCTTTATGCGCAAAGGCGACGATGACGCGGGTGGTGATGGCAATGGTGACGGCGCCGATGATGGCCCTGATGCAGATGCCAAAGCCCACAGCGATGGCGGCAACTTCAAGGGCCAGCGGCGCAGCAACGACACCCATGAATCCACCACGGACGGCGATGCCCGGCTGTACTGCAAAGGCAAAACCGCCAGCGA
>RXJO01000324.1 GCA_003987795.1 Curvibacter sp. | reverse complement strand
CGGGTACCGGCCACTTCTACACCACCACCAAGAACAAGAAGACCACGCCCGAGAAGATGCTGATCAAGAAATTTGATCCGAAGGCTCGCAAGCACGTCGACTACAAGGAAATCAAGCTGAAGTAATTCAGCCCTTTCCCTCGAAGCCACCCGGCCCCGGCCCGGTGGCTTTTTTGTTGCCTGGACCTCGGCTCAGGCGGCCGACAGACCCAAGGGATCATGGGCCATCATCGCGCGGGCCAGCTGTCCCAAAGTGACATAGGCGGCCTCGACCTCGGGCGTGAACGGCAGGCCACAGCTCAGGCGCACATAACGCTCATACCGCCCCGTGTTGGAGAACATCGGCCCCGGCGCCACACGGATGCCGCAAGCCAGCGCCTGCTCGAACAACAAGGACGAGGACACCCCCAAGGGCATCTCGATCCACAGGCTCAAGCCGCCCGGCGGCACACTCAGGCGCGTGCCCACCGGAAAATGACGCGCCACCGCCTGCACACTGCGTTCACGCTGCCGGGCCAGGTGGCCACGCAAGCGACTGAGGTGGCGTGAAAAGGCCGCCGACTCCACGCAACGCGCCGCCAGCAACTGGGCCCAGACCTGCATGTTGCGGGTCTTGGCAAACTTGAGCATCTGGACCCGGGTGTGCCAGCGCCCTCCATTCATCCAGCCCTGCCGCAAGCCCGGTGCCAGCGTCTTGTTGAACGACACGCAATAGATCACCTGGCCGCTGCGGTCCCAGGCCTTGAGCGGCCGGCTGATGCCCGGGGCGTCCACCAGTTCACGGTAGATGTCGTCCTCGATCAGGGCGAGGCCATGCTGTTCGCAGAATGCGACCAGACGCGCCTTGTGCGCATCCGGCATCATGGCGCCGTGAGGCATTTGCAGATGCGGCACCACCACTACCGCCTTGAGCCGGGGCTCCTGTTGCACCGCCAACTCGAGCGCCTCCAGCGACATGCCGGTGCGAGCGCTGCTGGGGATCTCGATGGCCCGCAGGTTCTGGGCTTCCACCGCCTGCAGCAAACCATAGAAGGTCGGCGACTCGACCGCGATCACGTCCCCCTGCTCGGCCACTGCGCTGAGCGCCAGGTTCACCGCCTCGGAGTTTCCCAGGGTGGACATCACTTCATGGGGCGACACCTGCACGCCCGACTCCAGCGCCCGTCGAGCCATGGCTGCCTGGAAAATCGGATGGGTCCCGGGGCGCGAATGCCCCTGCACCAGGATCTCGGGCTGCTCGCGCAACAGGGCGGCACCGATGCGATTCAAGGCGGCCCCGTCAAAGAGCTCGGGCGCCGGCATGGCCGAGCCCAGATCGATGCGCACCTGGGCCAGGCGGCTTTTCTCGAGCCACAGCGAGATCCGCTCATTGATGCCCGCGAACTCAGCCCCATCGAGGCGATGCAGGGGCTCCATGAGTTCGGGCTCAGAGCACTCACCCAACAGCGCCTGCGGGCTCTCACAGACGAAATACCCGACGCGGGGACGGGCCTGCACACAGCCCTGCGACTCCAGGGTGCGCAAGGCCTGCAAGGCCGTGCTCAGGCTGACACCATGGCGCTGCATCAACTCGCGCACCGAGGGCATTCGGGTGCCCGCACCCAGCACCCCCTGCCGGATCGCCTGGTGATAATGCTCAGCCACCTGCCGGTAAAGAGGGAATGGCTCTGCGAGAGAAGGGGGCTGGATATCGGGCATGGCTTGCCGATGATGCCGCAAGGCAAGGCATCGCAACAGATACAGAAAGCCGCCACTGCACCCGTAACAGCGGCATTTTTTCAGATCTGATGCGCTGCCTGACGCGATCGGCTGTGCCTGTTGCCAGGCAGCTCGGCGCCCTACGCTGAGGGCATGAAAAACGACCTCACCCCCTGCACGACCCTGCCCCAACCTTCAACGCCTTGCGGCGTGTCACTCGAGCCATTCGGCCAACACATGATGCTGGTGAACGAAGGCAGTGAACTGCACAGCTCGGGTGGGCCCTTGAAAATTCTGCTCTACCCGGGGCAGCCCGACCCAGGTCTGCCGGTTCATCTGCAAGCCGGACAAGGCTGGCGCTGCCCAGGAACCGGCTGGGTCAGTCTGCACAACCCTCAGGCCACGCCCTGCCGCGCACAATGGCAACAGCCGGGGCTCCTGCCCTCACAAAGCGCACCCGTCGGATCCAACCTCAGCACCACGAAGCACACAGAAAAAAGCCGCCCCGGCCTGACGGCCTGGGGGCGGCTGATAGGTCAATGGTTGACGCTGCTCAGGCCTGGGCGGCGCGCAACCTGATCGAGAAGTCGCGCAGAGCGGCAATGCCGCTCTCTTCGGCGCGGCGGCACCAAGCCTGCAGATCGCGGGTGAGCTGCTCACGCGACTGCGAGGTGTTGAGCCACAGCTGGCGCAACTCTTCGCGCATCACCACCATCTTGTCGAGTGCCGGGTAGGCCGCACGGGCCTGGGCCAGTTCGGGCTGGGCGGCCGCGGGCACCTTCTCGGCATCGCGGTGCAGCCAGCGGCGGGCGGCATCCAGCAGGGGCGCATCGCCTTGCTTGGCCTTGAGCGCGGCCAACTCCTGGCGCACGCCACGGGCGTAGCCGGCCATCACTTCGTAGCGGTTGGCGATCAGGGCTTCGAGCGTCTTCTCGTCGGCCACCGGGCGGATATCGCCCAGCTGCAGCTTGGGCGGGGTCTTCTTGACCTTGGCCCAACCGATCTTGGACATCAGACTGATGTAGACCCAGCCGATGTCGAACTCGTAAGGCTTGACCGCGAACTTGGCCGAGGTCGGGTAGGTGTGGTGGTTGTTGTGCAGCTCTTCGCCACCGATGATGATGCCGATCGGCGAGATGTTGGTGCTGGCGTCAGGGGCCTCGAAGTTGCGATAGCCCCAGTAGTGACCGATGCCATTGATGATGCCGGCCGCGGTGATCGGAATCCACAGCATCTGAACTGCCCACACGGTGGCCCCCAGGCCGCCGAACAAGGCCAGATCGAGGATGAGCATCAGGCCCACACCCTGCCAGCTGAAACGCGAATACAGATTGCGTTCGATCCAGTCGTCCGGGGTGCCATGGCCGAAACGGGCGATGGTCTCGGTGTTCTTGGCTTCGGCGCGGTACAGCTCGGCACCCTGCCAGAACACGGTCTCGATGCCGCGGGTCTGGGGGCTGTGCGGATCTTCAGCCGTTTCGCACTTGGCGTGGTGCTTGCGGTGGATGGCTACCCATTGCTTGGTCACCATGCCGGTGCCGATCCACAGCCAGAAACGGAAGAAGTGCTGGGGGATGGGGTGCAGATCCAGCGCGCGGTGGGCTTGCGAACGGTGCAGGAAGATGGTGACGCCACAGATGGTCAGGTGGGTGGTCACCAATGTGTACAGCACGACCTGCCACCAGGTCAGATCCCAAAGGCCGTGACCCAGCCAGTCGATGGCCGCGTTCAGCACAGCCCAGTCCGGTAAAAACATGTATGAACCTTGTCCTCGATGAAGGAATTCGCGGGGACTGCTCCCCAAAAAGCAAAGCTGCAAGACGCAGCTACCACGAATTTTAATCGCTCAAAGCCTATACACGGTTTTTTTAACCTTATGGATTGCCCTGCTATCCAGACAGACCGGGGCATGTCACCCCCCCAGCCTGCGATCAAGGCTTGCGCGTCCAGGCCGCCGCAAAGAAACCATCTGTGGCGTGCAGATGCGGCCACAGGCGCAGATAGCGCCCGCCCTCGCCGGTGCACAGCCCTTCGGCCTGGGGCACCTTGAGCTGGGCCAGCGTCGGCGCGGCATCCAGGGGCAGGAAGTCGGGGTTGGCGGCCGAGAAGGCCTCGGCGATGGCCTCGTTCTCCTGGGGCAGGATGCTGCAAGTGGCATACACCAGACGCCCACCCGGCTTCAGCAGGCGAGCGGCGCTTTGCAGGATGGCCGTCTGCTTGGCCACCAGTTCCTCGATGGCCTTGGGGCTTTGACGCCATTTCAGATCGGGGTTGCGACGCAGGGTGCCCAGGCCGGAGCAAGGGGCATCCACCAGCACGCGATCGATCTTGCCGGCCAGACGCTTGATGCGGTCGTCGCGCTCGTGGGCGATGGCGGCGGGATGCACGTTCGACAGCCCGCTGCGTGCCAGACGCGGCTTGAGCGCATCCAGACGATGGCCCGAGGTGTCGAAAGCATACAGACGCCCGGTGTTGCGCATGCTGGCCCCGATGGCCAGGGTCTTGCCACCGGCACCGGCACAGAAATCCACCACCATCTCGCCACGATGGGCATCGAGCAGCAAGGCCAGCAACTGGCTGCCCTCATCCTGCACCTCGATGGCGCCACGGGTGAAGGCGTCAAGCTTGGTCAGGGCCGGCTTGCCCTCGACACGCAGCCCCCAGGGCGAGTAAGGCGTGGGCTCGGCCTTGATACCGGCGGTTTTGAGCTCTTTTTGAACCGCGTCACGCTTGTCCGCCAGAGCGTTCACCCGCAGATCCAGGGGCGCGCCCTGATTCATGCTGGCGGCCAGGGCCCAGAAACCCTCGCCCACCTGGGCCTTGAGGGGCGCCGCCAGCCACTCGGGCAGGTTGTGCCGATGCGGCTCCATGAGATCGGCATCGGTCACGGCATCACAGGCGTCGAGCCAGTTGCGCTCCTGATCGGTCAGGGCGCTCTTGACGAAGTCACGCGGACCATGGAACCCCAGGATGGCCAGGCGGCGCTCCTTGGCTCCGGAGCCCGAGCGGGCCAGGTATTCGAAGCGCAGCTTCTGACGCAAGACGTTGTAGGTGGTCTCGGCCAGCGTGGCACGTTCGCGCGGCCCGAGGTTGCGGTGATCACGGAAAAAACGGGACACCACCGAATCGGCGGGGTGTTCGAACAAAAGGGAGAGCCTGACCAGTTCGGCGCAGGCATCCAACAGGGCTTTAGGGTGCATGGGCCGTATTTTCCCATGCTTGGCGCCGATGCCCGGTCGCTGCGGCATACTGCCCGGCCCATCCCAGCGCTGAAGCACCATGCCCGACGACTCCGACCTGCCCGAACTCAGCCCCCGCGTCCCCCCTGGGCTTTACCGCCATTACCGCGGTGGCCTGTACCGGGTCATCGACACCGTGCGCCACAGCGAGACCCTGGAGCCCCTCACGCTTTACCAGGCCCTCTACGGCCAGCAGGGCCTGTGGGTGAGGCCGGCGGCCATGTTCCTGGAAACGGTCGAAGTCGAAGGTCGGCCCCAGCAGCGCTTCACGCGCGTCGAAACAGCGGATCAGCCCGACGCCTGAGGCTCAGGTCGACACCGGCAGGCGCGGCAGCACCACGATAGCCAGCAAGCCTCCGCCCGCCGCATTGCGCAACTGCAGGCTGCCCTGGTGCCGGGCCACGATGTCGCGGGCGATCGACAGCCCCAGCCCGACCCCGCCGTGGTGGCGGTTGCGTGAGCCCTCCACCCGATAGAAAGGGGCCATCACACGCTCCAGTTCAGCCTCGGGCAGGCCGGGACCGTGATCTCGCACCTCGATGCCGACCTCGTCACCGGTGTCCCACAGGAACACCTCGGTCTGCCCACCGTAGCGGATCGCATTGCCGATCAGGTTGCCCACGCAGCGGCGCAAGGCACCGGCCTGGGCCGGCAACAGCCCAGCCCGGCCATGCACCGGCACCCAATGGCCGCAGGCCTGTTGATCGTCGGCCAGGCTGTCGACCAAGGCCTTCACATCCAGTTGCACCATGGGTTCGGGATCGGCCACCCCACGCAGATGGTCCAGCGTGGCGGTGATCATCTCGTCCATCTCGACGATGTCGCGGCCGAACTGACGTCGGTCCTCGCTGCTCTCCAGGGTTTCGGCGCGCAGGCGCAGACGGGTCAGTGGCGTGCGCAGGTCATGCGACACCGCGGCCACGAAACGGTCACGCTCTTCAAGTTGCTGCCGGATCCGGGCCTGCATCTGATTGAACACCTGGATCGCCTCCTTGCATTCGGCCGGGCCGTCTTCCGACAGGGGGGGGCGATCGATGTTCTTGCCCAGCTCTCGGGCCGCCAGGGCCAGGCGATCGATGGGCTTGGACAGCCAGCGCGCCCCCACCCAGGCGGCCACCATCAAGGCGGACAGGCGAACGCTGATGTCCAGGAGCAAGCCTGGATCCAAGAGGCTGGGCGGACCAGGCGGCTGATGCGGCCCCGGCCCGCCTCCAGGGCCCGGCGGTCGCTCCTCGCCGGGCGGCATCGGCATCTCAGCCACGGCCTCGCGATTCACGGGCGGACGTGGTGGACCATGCCCCAGCAGATCATGCAAATTGAACATCAAGGTGAGCGCCAGCACATGACTGGCCAGCACGGCCACGAACAACAGCAGGGCCAGGCGACCAAACAGGGTGCGTGGCACCCAGCGACCCAGCCAGCGCCGCCAGGCCGGCAGCGGCAGCCCGGCCTGAGGCGCGCCGGCGCCCGGGCCGCGCGTCTCCTGCCTGGCGCTGGCGGGCCTCAGCGCTGCCATCCGACGTGGCCCTGCACCGAACGCACGTTGAACAGATAGCCAGCCCCTCGGACGGTCTTGATCAGGCGCGGCTCGCGGGGATCGTCCGACAGCTTCTGCCTCAAACGGGACACCAGCAGGTCGATGCTGCGCTCGAAGGCGTCCATGGCACGACCCCGTGCCTGCTCCATGAGCTGGTCACGACTGAAGATGCGGCGGGGCATGCCCAAAAAGGTGCAAAGCAGCCGGAACTCCGCATTCGACAACGGAATGACAACCCCCTCGGGCGAGACCAGGTGGCGCTCCATGCGGTAGAGCGACCATCCATCGAAATGAACCACTTCGGCCTCTGCAGCCTGCGGTGCCGTCGCAGCGCCTGCCGCGGTGCGACGCAAGACGGTCTGAATGCGGGCCACCAACTCACGCGGCTCGAAAGGCTTGCTCATGTAATCGTCTGCCCCCATCTCAAGGCCGAGCACACGGTCGTAGGCATTGCCCCGGGCGGTGAGCATGATGATGGGCAGGCGGGCCGAACGGGCCCGCAACTCACGCGTCAAGGCGAGACCGTCGGCGCCGGGCAGCATCAGGTCGAGGACGACCAGATCGATGGGATGGCTGTTGAGGCGCGCCCGCATCGACTCGCCGTCGCCGGCCGTGTGCACCGTGAATCCAAAACGGCCCAGGTACTGAGCCAACAAGGTGGTGATGTCTGCGTCATCGTCCACCACCAGAATGTGTTGCATGGGTCGTTGAAAAGGCAATGGAAGGGTGATGTGTGGCGGCAGTGTAAGCAGCCCGTTAGCACCTGGAAACGGTTGTGCAACTTCTTTACCCTCGCTTTTCAAAGCTTTGAAAAGCCTTTCGTATCAACGCAGATACACCACCGACAAACAAGATTTACCCGGCCCCCAAAAAATCGGATTCAGCCCATGAACACGGCTGCGATCGGAGCCGCCGCGATCTGCATGGGAACCGCTTCAGCCCGATCTGAAAGGAAGCACCATGACCAGCCTCAGCACCGTCAGCAGCACCAGCCAGGGCTGGGCACAGACCATGCCCCCCCGGCCCTCTGGCGGAGGGCGCCTGGCCGAGCGCCTGCTCAGTGAATTCGATGCGGACGACAGCGGCAGCGTGGACAGCACCGAGCTTCAGAGCCTGCTGTCGGATGTCTCGCAAAAGACCGGCATCAGCACCAGCAGCACCAGCGCCACCGACCTGCTGGCAGCCAGCGACAGCAACGGGGACGGCAGCCTGAGCGCGACGGAGCTGGGCAAGGCCTTGAAGTCGGTCCTGCCACCACCGCCCTCGACACTGGACTTTGTCCAGTCGCGCAGCAGCACCAGCCAGGGGGCCGCCTCTTCGGCCACCGGGCAGGCAGGTGATGATCTGTTCAGTCAGCTCGACACCAACGGCGACAGCAGCGTGAGCCAGGACGAGCTTCAAACACTGCTCGACCAGATGGCCTCAGACCAGGGCAACAGCAGCTCGGCCCTGAGCGCCTCGGACGTGATCAGCCAGTTGGACACCAATGGCGACGGCAGCCTGAGCGCCAGCGAGCTCGACGCTGCACGCCCTCAGGGCCAGGATGGCCCGCCGCCGGGCGGCATGCCGCCCCCGCCTGCGCTGAGCGACAGCAGCCTGGGCAGCAGCAGCGGCACCAACGGGTCGGAAGACCCGCTGCAAGCCTTGTTCAACGCCATCGACAGCGACCAGAGCGGCGACATCAGCAGCACCGAGGCCCAGACCTTCCTGAGCCAACTGGCCAGCCAGCTCGACAGTTCGACGGTCACGAGCAGTGCTGCAAGCAATGGCGCCAGCAGTGATTCCAGCGGCACCGGCAGCGACAGCAGCAACTCCAGCCAGGACCTGGTGCAACTGGTCCAGGCGGCCCGGCGTGAGTACCAGGCCCACATGCACGGCTGGAGCGGAATCGGCGGTCAGCTCAGCGCTTCGGCCTGAGCCTGGCGCGCCAACAGGCGAGCGACCACTGCCGGGTAGAGCTGGTGCTCCTGACTCAGCACCCGGGCCGCCAATTGCTCAGCTCGATCGCCCGGCAGCACCGGCACCACGGCCTGACCCAGGATCTCGCCATGGTCAAGCTCGGACGTCACCCGATGCACCGTGGCACCGGCAAAGCGGCAGCCCGCCTCGATGGCGCGCTGATGCGTGTTCAGACCGGTGAAAGCCGGCAACAGCGAGGGGTGGATGTTGATCAGGCGGCCTTCATAGCGGGCAACAAAACCTGGCGTGAGGATGCGCATGAACCCGGCCAGCAACACCAGCGCCGGCTCGTGCCGGTCGATCAATTGCGCGAGTTGCGCATCGAAGGCCTCGCGGCTCGCAAAGTCACGGTGGCTCAGGACGGCCGTGGCCAGGCCCTGCGCCTGCGCCCAGGCCAGGCCGGCGGAATCGGCCTTGTTGCTGATCACCGCCACGATGCGGGCGCCGTGGCGTTGCGCCCAGTTCTCGCGCTGGGCGGCACCGACCAGCGCCTTCATGTTGGAGCCGCCGCCGGAGATCAGGATCACGATGTTTTTCATGGAGGGAACAGGCCCGCGACGTACCGGGGCCCTCTGGATACAGCCCTCGATTATCTCAGGTCACCCCAGGCCAGGGCCTGCAGCAGGCAAAATCCGGCCTGCCGCCCCGCGTCTCTGCATCAGCGCCGCGGCCGCCGCACCGATCTTGTCCCAGGAATCCCGCCATGCCCCTGCGCCCCCTCAGCCCCACCGAAGCCCGCGTTCTCGGCACCTTGATGGAAAAAGCCCGCACCGTGCCCGACAGCTACCCCCTGACCCTCAATGCCGTGGTCTCGGGCTGCAACCAGAAGACCAGCCGCGAGCCCCTGATGCAACTCAGCGATGCCGAGGCCCAGGAGGCGCTCGACGAGCTCAAGCACCTCTCCCTGGTGTTCGAGACCAGTGGCGGCCGGGCTTCGCGTTACGAACACAATTTCAAACGCGTGCTCGAAGTGCCGGACCAATCCGCCGTCCTGCTAGGCCTGCTGATGCTGCGCGGCCCCCAGACCGCTGGCGAGCTGCGCATCAACAGCGAACGTTGGCACCGCTTTGCCGACATCTCTTCGGTCGAAGCCTTTCTGGAGGAACTCCAGGAGCGCTCTGAAGACAAAGGCGGCCCGCTGGTGGTCAAGCTGCCCCGGGCGCCGGGTTCCCGGGAGGCCCGCTGGGCCCATCTGCTGTGCGGGCCCGTGGACGAACACCTGCTGAACGCACCCGCTGCAGGC